>JAJRTF010000097.1 GCA_021545585.1 Zetaproteobacteria bacterium | reverse complement strand
TCGGTATAGATATCACAGGTATCCGCTTCAACCGCAATCGCCAGAGCAACGGCCGAGGTATCCGAACCGCCGCGCCCCAGGGTGGTGACATTGCCTGCTTCATCAACGCCCTGAAAACCGGTCACCACCGGCACCTGACCTGCCTGCATGTGGCGGACCAGATGATCGCTCTCGACATGCGTAATGCGGGCTCTGGCATGACGGCTGTCGGTACGAAACCCGGCCTGTCCGCCGTTGCAGGAATAGGCAAAGATACCCCTAGCCTGCAACTCGATAGCCAGCAGCGCGGCACTGACCTGCTCACCGGTTGCCACCAGCGCATCCAGTTCACGCCCGGCAGGTTCAGCAATCATTTCTCTGGCCATCGAAATCAGCCTGTTGGTCTCACCGCTCATGGCCGAGACAACGACAGCCACCTCGTTACCACGCTCGATTTCAGCCTGTACCAGCTTCGCGGTTTCACGAATCCGATCAAGGCTGCCGACAGATGTACCGCCGAATTTCTGAACAATGCGCATCAGTTGCTTTCTGAGTCGGATGTTAATGTGGCAATGCCAACCTTGCTCATGCCCAGTTCCCGCAGGGTATCAAGCACATAGACAATACGCTTGTGCCTGGCATCGGCATCGGCACGCAGCACAACACCCATATTCGGATCACCCCTGGAGATATTCAGAATACGCTTGCGCAAAGCACCATCATCCACCGCTTCATCCTGCACGTAGAACTGTCCCTTCGCATCGACACCGATAACCACCTGCTTTACTTCCTGCTGCTGTTCACTTGAGTGACTTGAGGGTAGCTCCAGCTTCAGGCTCGATGATACGCTGAAACTCGTCGAGACCATGAAAAAAATAAGCATCAGGAAGACGACATCCACCAGCGGTGTAATATCGACCAGATAATCCATACGCTTTTTAGAGTGCAGCTTCACTCGCGTTCGCCCTTGAGCATTTCGATAAAGTGGATGGCATGCTGCTCGATCTCCACCACAAATGCATCGACACGGGATTCAAAATAGCGGTATGCCACCATTGCCGGAATAGCGACAGTCAGGCCTGCGGCCGTGGTGTTCAGTGCCGTGGAAATACCACCGGCCAGCACATCGGCCTTGCCGACACCAACCAGCGAAATCTGCTGAAATACCTCAATCATACCGATCACCGTGCCCAGCAGCCCCAGCAATGGTGATATTGCCGCAATCACGCCCAGAATACCGATAAAGCGATCCAGATGGGCCACTTCCTGGCGCCCGGTTTCTTCCAGAATCTCTTTCATAATCGAACGGCGTACACCGCGATTGGCCAGCGCGATCCACAGAATTCGACTCATCGATGTATTATTTTCCTGGCAAACCCGCATGGCTTCTTCAACGTCGTTGGCACGTACGGCCGCTTCAATGGCTTTGACATCTTTTAACGGGATGACAACCGAACGGCGAAGACTCCAGGCACGCTCAAAAATAATCGTCAACCCCAGAACCGATGCGGCCAGCAGGATATACATCACCATGCCGCCCTGTTGGATAAATTCAAACACACTGCCTCCAGGCCGGGCCTTGCGCCCTGCCAGCTTTTAAACTCAAGCCTTCAACGAATTGAAGCCCCGCCGGAATATTGCAGAAAGTTGCCGATGTGCGCCACTCACACAGATTCCTTCGAAGTGCAGCATTATAGAAGCCCGGGCCACCACTGCAACGCGATATCTCGCCGACCATTCTGCGGCTCATGCCACTGGCTGACATGTAAATGCTTCGCCTCCCCCGGCCATTCGATAATCAGCGCACCGTCCGCTGTATTCCGCACCCGGCTCCCGGCGCTCTTATAACGGCCGACCACAGCCGGATCGGGAAAGCCATAACGATTGGAGGACCCGGTTTGTACAATACTCAATGATGGATGCAGAGCGGCCACGAAATCCGGACTGCTGGAAGTGCGGCTGCCGTGATGCGGCACCAGCATCGCATCAACATGCGCAAGTTTGCCATGTATAAGGCCTGCTTCCGCATCCGCTTCGATATCACCCGGCCAAAGCAGGGTTGCGCCATTGGACAACCTGGCCGCCACCACCAGCGAGGCATTATTGGGATTGGTCAGCGCAGCGCCTCTGGGCGGCCACATGATATGCAAATCAACGCCCTGCCCCGACTTTCCCAGCGTCATATGATCACCGCGCGCCAGCCAATACACTGTAATACTGCGTCTGCCAGCTTCGGCAACAATGGCTTTCACGCGCCTGTCATTGTGTGCAGCAGGAACATCCGGCAACCAGATTTCACCCACCCTGTTCATCCGACTCATCAGACTCAGGGCGCCACCGAGATGATCGGACTGGGCATGAGATAACATCAATACATTGATATGCGTAATCCCCATCTCGCGTAACCCCGCCGCCACCTGGGTGCCGCCGTTAAAGCGACTGCCTGCACGGCCCGGTACATCCACGACCATGACCTGATCATCCGGCAATAACAGACTCGATGCAGCGCCTTGACCGACATCCCAGACCAGCCATGTCGGTGTCTGGATTGCCTTTTCACTCAATACAAATAACAAATAGATACCAACGACAGCACTCATGCTTGCGGCGACAAGGGCCTTCGAATCCCCTTTGATCCACCGCCACACAACCAGCGCGGTACCCAGAGCATAGAATCCATGCATCATCCAGCCAGGAGAAATCGCCCACAATCTGCCGTACGGCAAAGCCTCAATGCCGCGCACCAGATCAAGACCCCGTTGAATACCCACGCCGGCAAACTGCAATAGCCAGCCGGCCAGATGATCCAGTCCGAGTGCTGCCATAAGCTCCCCGGCCAGAGACAAAGGCATCACAAACAGCCCGTATAGCGGCACCATCAGAAGATTGCCGGGCAATCCGTACAGCGGCACCCGCCCGAACACCGCAACAATCAGGGGCAATGTGGCCAGCATGGCCAGCAGCGAGACCCAGAACAGACCATGCAACGCTTTATACATAGCACCTGATTGCGCCGGCAGACGGGCCTGTTCAACCCAACACAATATCCCTGCCGTGGCCAGAAACGACAGCCACAGTGACAGCGAAGCGATAGCCGATGGATCAGCGATCAGCATCAACCATAATGCGGCAAGCAATGTGTTCAGCGGTGACGTTCTTGCGGCAAGCATCCATGCCAGTACGCCGGCCATAAGCATGACTCCGGAGCGAATGGCCGGCAGCGGCCAGCCGGCCAGCCATGCATAGACAGTCGCCGCAAGCAGCCCGGCCAGAAGGGACAGCGAGCGCACCGGCAAATACACCATCCATACCTCACGGCGTGTCAGCAGCCACCAGAACAGAGCGAACATCCAGGCTGCCGCCATACCGACATGCATCCCCGATATAGCCAGCAAATGCGCTGTGCCTGTCGCTGCAAAGGCATCATTTGCGTTACTATCCACACGGCTTCGGTCACCGAGTAATATTGCATGCAATATACCGGCGCTCGCCCGGGGATTTGATGCCGCAATGGCCCGTCGAATCCGTTCTCTGGTCGACTCCAGCCATGACGTCTGACGGGCAAGGATGTGAATCTTGCCGGAAACACTTCCCAGCAGCGCAATACTTCGATCAAAGCACCAGCTGCGATAATCAAACGCACCGGGATTCAAATGATTACGCGGCTGATGCAGGCGCACCCGGGCCTGAATCATGTCGCCGCTTCGTAGTTGATAAGCCTGTAACTCAGCTTTGTCATGCTGGGGATATACATACAGCAAGGCATTCCCCGTCAGCCCCGATGCATTCCGGGACTGAATCTCGCTTACCTGCAAACGACTATAGGCAGGCAGATGCTGTACGGACACCACGCGCGCAGTGATCTGAACGGGTGCGCCCAGCCAGTCCTTCGGCACCTGCATATCACGGGCATGCAGGCTCAGGTCCGCGATACCCCACAGGCATGCCATGGCAAACAGAAGCAGCAGATGCCATTGATGCCGCCATAGCAATGCCAGGATAAGTGCGGAAAGAAAAAACACCTCCATGAATACGGGCAGGACATCGGTTCGCGTCAGAAGCAGGCCCAGAACCCAGAGACCGGTCGGCCATAACAGGGGCAAACGACTGCCGGACAGTCGGCCCGCTGGGACATTCAGGCTTTGAACATGGCTTGGATTCACAGGGATACTGCCATGGATTTATGTCAAACAGCGGTCGACAGCCAGGGCGAGAAACACCTGCATCAGCCGGGGTAAATCACCCGGCCACGGATCATATAGTCTTCGTCCATTTTCCGACGACTGATATCAGCCAGCCGGTATGCCTTATCCACCGTTTCAACACCCATGCCGTTCCAGAGAGACACTGCATCCCGACCGCCAATCAGCATGGGGGCCTGATACAAAACCAGTTCACTGGTGAAATGTGCATCCAGAAAAGCGGCATGCAGATGGCCGCCACCCTCCAGCAATACTTCCAGATAGCCTTCATTTGCCAGATGCCTGAGCACCGCCGGCAAACTGGCAGCCTTTCCCACCTGCACACCGGCATCATGCCAGCGCTGCGTATGTTCATTGGTGCTGCGCACATAAAAGCGGGTCGGCGCATCATCGCCAAGCAAGTTGCAATCGGGATTGAACGGCGGGGTCTCAAAACACAGGACCACACGCAGCGGAGGGTTCCCCTTGATTTTCGCATCGCGCACGGTCAGGGACGGATTGTCGTGCTGTAATGTGCCGGCGCCGACAATAATGGCATCCGAAGCCGCACGCAGACCATGCGCATGGCGACGCGATTTCTCGCCACTGATCCACTGGGAATGATGAGTGCGCGTCGCCAGTTTTCCATCCAGAGATATGGCCGCTTTGGCTGTCACATAGGGAAGGCCGGTACGTATATAATGAAAAAACGGGATATTCAGCGCATCGGCCTGCTCGGCCATGACTCCACCCTGAACCTCAACATCGTAAGCGGCCAGCACCTTGCCGCCACCGGCCATCTTCGGATTCGGATCGGATGATGCAAACACCACCTGTCGAATGCCGGCATGCAGAATCGTATCGGTACAGGCAGGTGTTTTACCTCTGGCCGAGCAAGGTTCGAGGGTCACGTACAGACTGCCGCCCCGCGCCCTGTGTCCAGCCTTCTGAAGAGCAATAGCCTCGGCATGGGGTTCACCGGGCTTCGCATGCCAGCCTTCACCCACAACCACGCCATTGTTGACCACCACCGCGCCAACGCGCGGATTCGGATGTGTCGTACCGATTCCTTTTTTGGCCAAAGAGATGGCCCGTTTCATCCACTTCTCGCTGATATCCATCCCATCCACCTTATCACAAAAAGGTGCCACGTTAACGACTAAAGCACAAGCAGGCTGCGACACAGCTCACACCGGCAGAGCGCCTTGCAATTATTCCCCGGTTGGCAGATTGAAGCACCGCTTTTATGGTTCGCGCAGGAGTGATGACTTTGTAAAAAGTCATCACTACGCCCATGGACGGGCGTGCAAATCAATGGCTTATCATGCAAGTTATTGAATTTGTAAGGAAAGTAAAAATGACACTTTTCGCTTTCCTTGAGTAAAAAGGCCATGGATGGGCTTTTTACGAGGCCATCAGGAGTTGCCATGTTGCTGATTATTTCCCCTGCCAAAAAACTCGATGTCGAACGACCCGCACCCATGGAGGCCTTCACACAGCCCCGGATGCTGGATGAGTCACGTCAGCTGATTGATATCCTGCGCGACATGGACAGTTTCGAGATTGCCGATCTGATGAAGCTGAGCATGAAACTGGCCGATCTGAATATGGCGCGCTATCAGCAGTGGCATACGCCATTTACGCCGGAAAATGCCAGAGCGGCCATCTTCGCCTTCCAGGGTGATGTGTATCAGGGCATGGATGTCGCAAGCCTGGGCCCCGATGATATCGAGTTTGCCCAGCAGCATCTGCGTATTCTGTCCGGCCTATACGGGCTGCTGCGTCCCCTGGATCTGATGCAGGCCTATCGACTGGAGATGGGAACACGACTTACCACACCGCGCGGCCGCGATTTATATGCCTTCTGGGGCGATATCATTACCGATGCTTTGAACCATGCGCTTGCCGAACAGGGCGACAGAACCCTGATCAATCTCGCTTCCAATGAGTATTTCAAAGCGGTGAATACATCCGGATTGAATGCCGAGATCATCACGCCACAGTTCAGGGAACTCCGGGGCGACACTTACAAGATCATCAGTTTTTCGGCCAAAAAAGCGCGCGGCATGATGAGTCGTTACATCATCGAACAACGCCTGCAGGATTCGGAAGGCATCAAAGGCTTCGATGCCGATGGTTATAGCTTCAATGCCGAGCTGTCCGAGGGGCGCACCTGGGTATTCAGTCGCTAATCATCCCGTCAGCACACATTAAAGCCCGCTCAATTGCAGCAGACGGGCTTCTCGGGCATGCTCGCATGCATCTAAATCCGGAGTTCTGATGCCACATCTTGTTCTTATTGACGGCCCCAATTATGTATTTCGCGCCTTTCATGCGGTACGCCACAACCTGACCAATTCGAAAGGCGAGCCGACCAATGCCGTGTTCGGTTATGTGCAGATGCTGAACAGCGTGCTCAAAGACCTGAATCCAACCCATGTCGCCGTCGCTTTCGACCCCAGGGGCGGCACGTTCCGCAATCAGATGTATGCCGATTACAAGGCACACCGGCCACCGATGCCGGAGGATCTGGCGGCACAATGGCCGTGGGTATTCGATATTACCGATGCCTTCAAACTCAATCGTATCTGTATCGACAATTACGAGGCCGACGATGTGATTGCCACGCTGGCCACACAGGCCGATGCCAGAGGATGGGATGTCACGATTGTTTCCACCGACAAGGATCTGATGCAGCTGGTCAATGAGCGTATCTGGATGCTTGATACCATGCGTCGCAAGGAATATGGCATTGATGAAGTGAAAGAGAAATGGGGCATCGGCCCGGATCGCATTCACGATTTACTGGCCCTGGCCGGCGATTCGTCCGACAATATCCCCGGCGTGCCCGGTATCGGCCCGAAAACAGCCGTGCAGTTGCTGGAAGCCTATGGCGATCTGGAAGGTGTGCTGACGCACGCTCCGGAAATCAAACAGAACAAACGCCGTGAAAACCTGATTGAATTTGCCGATGATGCGCGCCTGTCCTATAAGCTGGTGGCGCTGGATACGCAAACGCCGGTGGGCCTGAGTCTGGACGATCTGACGGTGCGCGATGCGGATCGCGAGCATTTGAAAGAGCTGTTCACGCGACTGGAATTCCGCCGTTTTCTGAGCGCGCTGGACGGCAATGAGAAACCGGCTGCCGCGAAAAGCACGGAACCGCCGAGCGCAACGGTCGCGGCGACAGATGTGCAGCAAAAAGCCGTCAATACGCCGCGCAACGATATACTGGTGGATGACGAAACCGGCCTGCAGCGTTTGCTGGATGCGCTGAACAGCGCCGATTTGATAGCGCTGGATACGGAAACAACCTCGCTGAATACCCACGATGCCGATCTGGTCGGCTTGTCATTCTCGGTCAAGACTGGCGAAGGGTGGTATGTGCCGGTCGGACATCGCGCTGGCGATCTGCTTGCCAGCGCGCCGAAACAATTGCCGAAAGAGCAGGTGCTGGAGGCATTGCGCCCGATTCTGGAAGATGCGGATAAGGCCAAATGCGGCCACAATCTGAAATATGACCTCCAGGTGCTCCATCGCGCCGGCATCGAACTGGACGGCATTGCCGCCGATTCAATGCTGTTGGCCTACTGCCTGTATCCGGGCAAATATCCGCCCAAGATGGATACCGTAGCGGCGGACTATCTCGGCTATACATGCATCCCGTATGAAGACGTCACCGGCAAAGGTGCCAAACAGATCGGCTTTGACAGTGTCCCGCTGCAGACCGCCGCGCCCTATGCCTGCGAGGATGCCGATATTGCACTGCGCCTGACCAGGAATCTGCGTGACCTGCTGGCAGCCGAAGCACGCCTCGACAGGCATGATGATATCGAACTCCCGTCATCCCTGGTTCTGGCCGATATGGAATGGCGGGGTGTACGCATTGACAGCAGTCAGCTGGCAGCCATGTCGGAGGATTTCGGCAAACGCATCCGCCAGCTTGAATCCGATATTCACCGGACTGCCGGTGTTGAATTCAATATTCAATCGCCCAAACAGCTGGGTGTACTGCTGTTCGAGACGCTCGCTATTCCCGGCGGGAAAAAGACCAAATCCGGACAATGGGCCACAGGCCAGAGTGTTCTGGAAAAACTCGCTGATGAGCATGAAGTGCCACGCCTGATCCTTAAGGCACGTGCCCTGACCAAACTGAAATCCACCTACACCGATGCACTGCAAAAACTGGTGCATCCCGAAACCGGCCGCGTGCATACGTCCTACAATCAGGCCATCACCAGCACCGGTCGGCTTTCATCTTCAGACCCGAACCTGCAGAACATACCCATCCGCAGCAGCGAAGGCCGTGAAATTCGTAAAGCATTTATCGCTGAAGAAAATCATGTTCTGCTGGCCGGGGACTATTCCCAGATCGAACTGAGACTGATGGCTCATTTTTCCAGGGACCCGACCCTCTGTGAGGCCTTCCGACAGGGTAAAGACATCCATGCTGCCACAGCCGCCGTGGTGAATCATGTGCCCCTGGATCAGGTGAGCGGCGAGATGCGCCGCCGTGCCAAAATCATCAATTTCGGCATCCTGTACGGGATGAGCGCCTTCGGACTGGCCAAACAGCTTGATATGGACCGCCAGCAGGCGCAGGTATTTATTGATGCATATTTTGATAAATATCGTCAGGTCAGGACCTTCATGGATGATACGCTGGACAAGGCTCGTGAACAGGGCTTTGTCGAAACGCTGCTCGGCCATCGCGTCTATGTGCCCGACATCCTGGCCAGCAACGGCATGCATCGCGCTTATGCCGAGCGTACGGCTATCAACGCCCCCCTGCAGGGATCGGCGGCCGATATCATCAAGGTGGCCATGATCGAGCTGCACCGGCGATTAAGAAAGGAAGCCCCTGACGCACAAATCATTCTGCAGGTGCATGATGAGCTGGTGATTGAAGCTCCGGCACATATGGCCGGGCAAATCAGTACCATCATGCGCGAAACCATGGAATCCGCCGTAGCTCTGGATGTGCCCCTGACCGTCGATATCGGCAGTGGTCACTCATGGTTTGAGGCACACCGGCTCTAGGGATCATTTAGTGATGGGCATCACGTTAGTGCAAACACGAAATGCTAGAATGCGTTGGTCAGGCCTTTTGGCATTTGACTAATCAAAACGATGGAGGATTACATGCAGGATATGCTGGATGGGTTGCTGGCGCTGGGTCAAACAACCTGGATCATCCTTGGCCTCGGCCTGCTGATCACTATCATCCTGCTGCAAACCGTTCTCCTCTCCCGCCGCAACAAAAAACAATCTCTGCCTGAAAGTAATGGCAGCATTCCTGTAACTATTTCCAGCGCAGAAATCCCGTCCCTGCTGACTGAGCCGGAACTGGCCTGTTTCAACCGGCTATACGAAGTGGCCGGTAAAGAGTTCCATGTCATGGCCAAGGTAGCTCTGTCGGATCTTGCCATTGTCAAACGCGGCGTGGATCGTTCATTACTGGAAAAGGTATCCCGCAATCACCACCATATTGATTTTGTTCTGTGCACACGTGAAAACATGTCGGTTTCATGTGCTATCGAGCTGCAGGATCTGGGCAGCCAGGATGTCGGCCCCGGCGAGGTATTGCAGCAGGTTGGTATTCCGGTATTCAAATTACCACGCAAAACCAGTTATTCGATGCCTGAAATCCGCGAAATTCTCACTCCGTTCCTGAAAGAAGCGCCACCGTCTCCTGAACAAATGGTAGCGACGATTTCGATGGAAGCCTTCCGCAGTTGTAAGAAATGCCAGACGCGCATGATACTCAAGCGTGCAAAATCGGGAAAATACAAGGGCACCCTGTTCTGGGTGTGCGGCAAATATCCTGAATGCCGAACCATTGAGCTGTTCACCCGCTAAACTTATCCGGGCCAGTTCGCATAAGCCCTGCATTGCCGCGCTTACGGCAAGCGATGATGACAGAGTGTTTATCGCAAGGTTTTGAGAAACTCGATTACATTCGCCCGGGCATACGGGTCCTTCATCGCCGGAATAATCGGCATCGTCATGTCAAAATTATTCGATTCACGCAAGGACTTGGCATATTCATCGGTTTTAACCATGGCAGACGGGTCGAGCAGCCAGCGATCCACCCATGCCTCATCCACCCGCTCCATCACACCCTTCAGCCCGGGACCGTATTTATCGTCGTAATCGCTGTTATGGCAATATTTACAGACCATATCAAACATGGCTTTTCCTGCTTCAGCATCGGCAGCTTCAACCAGCACGGGGAATGCCATCATCGCCGGAATTGCTGAAATCGCTAACAGTTTTTTTATCCGCATATCTCACCCTCCTCTACAGACTGGACTCGCTTCATGCTGCAAGCCTTTATTCATCCAGCCATTTGATCGAACAGCCGATGGTCGGATGCTGCGGCTGTGGTGCAGCTTTCCCGGCCACCATGGCCTCGGCTGCCGGCAGCAGCTCTTCCTTCGTTACCTTGGCCTCATCCTTCCAGTAATCATCAATGCGCCCATGATAATAAAGCTTGCCATGCTGATCGAACATATACAGATCCGGTGTGCACTGGGCCTCGAATGCCCTAGCCACTTGCTGCGTATCATCAGCCAGATAAGGAAAATCGATGCCCCATTCGACGATCTTTTTTTGCATGGCCGGCACTGAATCCTCCGGAAAATCCGGATGGATATTGGCGTTGATGGCAATGGTATTGATGCCCATATCCCTTAAGGTATGCGCATGCCGGATCAGGCGCGGCCAGACAGCAATCGCATATGGACAGTGATTGCAGGTAAAAGCGACCAGCAACCCCTTCTCCCCCATTTGTTCAGCAAGATGCACAGATCCGCCCCGCACATCCCTGAGCGCCATATCGGGCAACTGCCAACCCAAATCTACATGTACCGAAGCCACCAATGCCATATCCACTCCTTAGCCAAACTTTTTAGTTATGCCTGAAAACGCCTTAAAACCAGACTGTTTTTCTATGCGCAACCGCAACAATATAAGCGAAAACCATCACAGCCGCGACAAAAGCCCCGTGCCGCTGCTTCCGCCACGCGCCCGGATGCAGGGCCACAATGCCAAGCCCGATGTATATCAGAACCGCTATCAGCTTGGCCAGCAACCATTCATACTGCAGCGGATTCAGCCCCGCCATCACCAGCATGGTCATACCGGATACCAGCAGCAGCGTATCCACGCTATCCGGCACGATGCGTCGCCACAAGACCTGTCGTACCGGCATCTCAAGCCACATCGCCAGCCCGCGCCAGATAAACAGAATCAGCGCCAGTGTCGCCAGACTGACATGCAGGGGCAGAATAATATCCAGCAACAACCTAATGCCCTGTTCCGGCTTGCCGGGCGATAAAGGCGGTCCTGGCCGACAGTTCCAGCGAACAGGTCCATTTATAGGCCATATTCAGGGTCTCGCCCCAGGCATAAACCCCGTGCCCGCGCACGATACAGATCGGTGCATCACACAAGGCTTCAGCCACGCGCTCAGCCGCCTGCTCGAAATAAACCTTGTAAGGTATGCTGATCACACTCACCCGGGGGAAATACAGCTGCCCCTCGAAATCCGGGGGAACAAAGTCCTCACCGTTCAGGGTCAATGCCACAGCATGCGGACAATGCGAATGCATCAGCGCCCGGGCTTCAGGCTTACAGCGATACACTGCCTGATGCAGGCCTGCATCGCCGGAAACACCCTCGACCAGCGCTCCGTCAACCGGATTACGCAAAAAGTCCGCAGCCTTGATGGTATCGGCGCAGGCCCCCGTCGGCGTTACCCAGAAATGCTCGCCGGCACGGGCTGATATATTTCCCGAGTGTGAATCATTATAGCCATATAGACGGAGCCATTGATAATATTGAACCAATTCCATGCGCATACGGAAAGTTTGCCCTGCCGCAGCACAGTACACAACCGACACTCAAAGCACCCGCTTGCAGATTCGATTTTTTTAACTACATTGCCCTCGGCTGCTTTACAAAGCAGATCAAACGAGGGAGGAGAAATTCATGAAAAACCATTCCATTGCCATGGCGATTGCCATGGCAGCAAGTCTGATGCTGGCCGCACCGGCCGTGGCCCATGATGGTCACCACGAGGGCGCCCATACAGGGGGGCATGCAAGTCACGCTCCGGTGGCTGATAAAGTCATTGCCGAGCAACGTGAAGCACTTGCCAGAAATACCGCAGGCAAAGGCTTCGGCCCGCAATCGCCCAGAGATATTGACGCTGTTGAGGGAAACAACCCCCGCATTTTCAGTGCAGCCCCTGCATCAACTCAAATGAGCCTGTGCAACATCCATTTCCATAAAAATGCCGAGCATAAAGCCAAAGACTTCTCTATCTATGCCGGCAATGGCAATGGCCATGGTTACCAGAGTGGCTATCGATACGACACGTCCCATCTGAGCAAGGCGGAACTGGCGCCCACCGAGCATAAAGTCTGCGACAGTGCCCACAGCACGCTCAGGCCCGGCGACACGATCGAGGTTCACTATGTCTATTCAACCGCTCAGGTGACACCCGGCCCGACCCTGGGTTCCTGCCTGAGCAAAGCCATCAACAACCCGCAACTGCGTGTGGAAGCACAGGTATATGTGCTGGTGAATGACAGGCATGCCGCCAGCTTCAAGGACCTGACGCAATACGGCAAAGCAGCATCCGGTCTGTATCAGGCCACGGGCATCCCGAATAATACCGGTACCCCTGTCCAGTATGCCGGCTCTACGACCGGCCCCGGCTACAATGAAAAAGGTTCTCCTTTCCAGGTAACCTGGAGTGTCCGCCCCCATGTCGCCAAGGTTAACATCGCAACGGTGGGCAAATGGTGCGAGAAAAACGATTTCGATGAGAATCATGGTCACGGCGTGAGAAACCTGGTGAAAAACCCGGATATTCTTTCCAGAATTAACTAACCGTTGATTCGCGTATAACTCCGGCGACAATCCATAGCCCGTCTTTCTATAGGCGGGCTATTTTTTGGCTCTTAAAAAAATCAGGCGTTCGGATTCCAGTATGGGGGCTTAATATTTCAAACGGCTGTTTCCGGCATATTTCAGGCATTGCTTAAAGATTCGGAGAGCATCCGATTTAGATGTTAGTCAAACTACCGATATCAGGTGCCACAATCCATGCCATTGAATTGGGTAAAAAAAGCCCCGCGATTGCAGGGCCTTGTATGGTGGCGCTTCAGGGACTCGAACCCCGGACACACGGATTATGATTCCGTTGCTCTAACCAACTGAGCTAAAGCGCCTTGGAGGCCGGCATTTTAGGGCTCAGCCATGACTCGTCAATGCCAAATAATTTTCTTCCCTGTCGCCATCGCATTCCTGAGCCTGCTTTGTTATCGTTCGCCTGGACGCCCAGAATCGGGCACGCCGTTAAGGGGACAAGCTTGAGCAATTCGGACAACAACCAGAGCAGTAGCGATAAACCGATGCGGATTCTTTCCGGCATGCGGCCCACCGGACGTCTGCATTTGGGGCATTACAAGGGCGTACTGGAAAACTGGCTGACGCTGCAGAAAGACAATCACAGCTATTTCTTTGCTGCCGACTGGCATGCACTGACCACGGATTATGCCAACCCCTCTATCGTCAAGGACACCATTTGGGATATGCTCATTGACTGGCTGGCTGTCGGCATTGATCCGGAAAAGGCCGTGATATTCATCCAGTCCGAGGTGCCCGAGCATGCCGAGCTGCATCTGCTGTTTTCCTTCATGACCCCGCTCTCATGGCTGGAGCGTGTGCCAACCTACAAGGATCAGATCGAGCAATTGCGCGAGAAAGACCTCGGCACCTATGGCTTCCTCGGTTATCCGCTGCTGCAGGCGGCTGATATCCTGATTTATCAGGCTGACGGCGTGCCGGTCGGCGAAGATCAGGTGCCGCACGTCGAGCTGACCCGCGAGGTTGCCCGACGCTTCAACCATCTCTATCGCCAGGGCATTCCACCGCTCTTTCCGGAGCCGAAATCATTGCTGATGCCGGCCGCCAAGTTGCCCGGGCTGGACGGACGCAAGATGAGCAAGTCCTATGGCAATACGATCGAGCTCGGGGAAGAATGGAAAACCACCGAGAAAAAGATCAAGACCATGCCCACTGACCCGGCCCGCGTACGTCGTGATGATCCGGGCACGCCGGAGAAATGTCCAGTATGGGATTTCCACAAGGTCTATTCGACCGAGGAAGAACGTGCATGGGTCAGGGAAGGCTGCACAACAGCCGGCATCGGCTGTATCGACTGCAAGATGTGCGTATTAAAACATCTGGAAGAAGAACTGCAACCCATCCGGGAGCGTCGCGCCGATATTGCCTCACGACCCGATGATTTGAAGGATATTGTGCGCCAGGGCAATGAAAAAGCTCGTATTCAGGCATCGCGTACCATGGAGAAAGTCCGGCGCACGCTGAAGATGGGCTATCGCGTATGAATCAGGCCACCGAGGCTGCCCCGGCCCGGGAGGCTCCGCTGACGGATACCCAGTCAGTCATGACAGAGGATGCCCAGTCGGACAGCCGCCTTCCTCCCGTCCGCCTGGACAGCTTCGAGGGCCCGCTTGATGTACTGCTGCATCTGATCCGCAGCCAGAAATTGGAAATATTTGATATTCCGATTGCCATGATTACCGAACAATATCTGGCCATCCTCGAAGCCGAAGCTGAACTCGATCTGGATCTTGCCGGTGATTATCTGGTTATGGCCAGCACATTGATGCAGCTGAAATCGCGCATGCTGCTGCCGCGTCTCGAAGTGGATGAGGAAGGCAACGAGATTGATCCGCGCGCCGAGCTGGCCGCCCAGCTGATTGCCTACGAACAGTACCGCATGCTGGCCGAGGAACTGGGCGAGCGCTCACGTCTGGGGCGCGATGTATTCACCCGCCCGATTTTCCCCGAGGCCGACGAGGTTGAACGCCCCCTGCCCGCTCCTGATCTTGATGCCATGTTGGTCGCCTTCCGCAAGGTGCTCAAGCGCGTGGGTGGCGAGGTGCGGCATCATATCTTCAGCGATACCATGAGTGTGCGTGAACAGATGGGTGTGATTCTGGAACGCCTTGCCAATGGCGGCATGCAACTCGAGGAACTGTTACTGGATCAACCGGGACGCGAGCCACTGGTCATCACGGTACTGGCCATTCTTGAATTGTGGCGCCAGCAGACTGTCACCGTAGTGCAGAGCGAGCCTTATGGCTCCATCACACTGTTGCCGGCCAGCCCGAATAACGAATATGCCGAGTTGAACACATGAGCAAGGAAGCAGAAATGACCGACCCAACACAACTGAGCCAGCACATCGAAGCCCTGCTGTTAGCCAGCGATGAACCGTTGAGCATGAAGAAGCTGCGTGGTCTGCTCGGCGAAGATATCTCCAGCGCCGATATTCGTGCGACCATCAGCGAACTGGAATCGCATTACCAGAACCGCGGCATCCGCATCAATACCGTAGCAGGCGGCTGGCAATTCCGTACCGCGCCTGAACATGCCGAACTCATCCAGCAGCTCTGGCAGGTCAGGACACCCCGGCTATCGCGTTCTGCCCTTGAAACACTGGCCATTATCGCCTATCGGCAACCCGCCACGCGAGGCGAAATTGAAGCGCTTCGTGGAGTGAAGGTATCGAGCAATATCATTGCCAGCCTGCAGGAACGTGGCTGGATCAAGGTACTGGGGCGCAAGGAAGTTCCCGGTCGCCCGCACCTGTATGGCACCGGCAGGCAGTTCCTGATTGATTTCGAGTTAAACTCCCTCAGTGACCTTCCCGATTCCGCTCAGTTGATGGATGAAGATGAAATCCAGCAGATTGTGGCCGAGAATCAGGCTGAATTATCCGAATCTCAGGATAACGCCCCACCCCATCAGGACGATAACAGCGAGCAGGACCCAATCTATGACAACGAACAAACAAGCCTCCAGACAGAAACCGGGAACCCGGAAATCATCCAAGCGGACATCGGCCCGGCAGAACAGGCGTCCTGACGCGAAGACAGGCCCCGCCCGGGAAGCAGTACATGATGGTGAACGCATCAACCGCTATCTGGCCCACTGCGGCCTGTGCTCGCGCCGCGAGGCTGACCGCTGGATAGAGGCCGGCCGCATCTCCATCAACGGCAAGCTCATCTCACAGCCCGGTGTTACTGTTTCATTCAGCGACAGGGTCTGCGTGGACGGCAAACCCGTTTCCCGGCAAACCACCCATACCTATATCCTGTACAATAAACCAACCGGCCAGCTTTGCTCACGCCATGATGCCAAAGGCCTACCGCTGATTTATGAGCGTCTGGATGTGGCCCCCAATGTCCAGTCCATTGGCCGGCTGGATATGAATACCGAGGGCCTGCTGTTACTGACGGATGATGGCGACCTGGCCCGCGCCCTGACCCACCCTTCCGCCGCCCTGGCCCGCGAATACCGCGTGCGCGTCGCCGGGCAGGTCACACTCGAAACGCTGCAGAAAATCCGCCAGGGCGGCCTGGATATCGGCGAAGGCGAACGCAGCGAACCGTGGGAGGCTACGGTGGATTACGAAACACGCGGTCACACCTGGCTGACCATCACCATTCGCCGGGGCCGCAATCGCGAAGTACGGCGCACTCTGGAAGCTGTAGGGCACCCGGTTCGCCGCCTGATGCGTACAGCCTTCGGCCCGATCCGGCTGGATGAGGAAATGCCGCGTGGCGCGTGGCGCCCTCTCAACAGCAGGGAAATCAAGCGTCTGCGACAACTGCTTCCTAAAGACTGACATCATGGGCGGTGCGCATGATTCAGCCGTACAGATTTACCGGCTCCTGTATCAGGCATACGGTCCGCAGCACTGGTGGCCGGTAGATTCCCCGTTTGAAGTCATGGTCGGCGCTCTGCTGACCCAGAACACCAACTGGAAGAATGTTGAAAAGGCCATTACCGGGCTTAAACATGCCGACATGCTGGATGCGGAGAGGATTGCCGCATGCGATATTTCCACGCTTGAAGAGATCATCCGGCCTTGCGGCTATTTCCGCCAGAAGGCGGCCCGCCTGCAGAAGCTGTGCCGCTTTTATATCGGGCATGACGGTCTGAGTGGCCTGCAGGCTATGCCAACCGGGGTGCTGCACCCCCGCCTTCTGGCCCTGCACGGCATCGGTCCGGAAACTGCCGATTCCATCCTTCTCTATGCCCTTGACCGGCCGCTGTTCGTGATTGATGCCTATACACGGCGCATCTTCGCCCGCCTCGGGCTGACGCCTCCGGGTGCAGGCTATGCCATGCTACAGCAATGGTTCAACGGGCAACTTCCCAGGGATGCGCATGTATTCAATGAATTCCATGCCCTGATTGTCGAACATGCCAAACGTCATTGCCGCGCCAAGCCGGATTGTATCGCCTGCCCGTTGCGTCAGTGCTGCGACCATTTCACCCTTCAGAACTGAGATCGCCGCTTGGTATCCCCCGGCTTTTATGGTTAGCATTTGAGCATGTGGTTCGAGCCGCCCATTGACCTGTCCACCCTGCCCCATGAACCGGGCGTGTATCGCATGCTTGATGGCAAACGCAAGGTTCTCTATATCGGCAAGGCGCGGAATCTGCGCAAACGCGTATCCAGTTATTTTCAGCGCCGCCCCGAATCACCGCGTACGCAGGCTATGGTGCAGCAAATCCGCGATCTGAACTTCTCCGTTACACCATCCGAGGCCGATGCACTGGTGCTTGAGCATAACCTCATCAAACTGCTTAAACCGCGCTACAACGTGCTGATGAAGGATTCCAAATCCTATCCCTATATCCTGCTCACCGATGAGGATTACCCGAAACTGATCATGTACCGGGGCAAACGCCGCCGGCCGGGTGAATATTTCGGCCCCTTCCCCAATGCCGGTGCGGTACATGCCACCCTGCACATGATGCAGAGCATCTTTCAGCTCAGGAATTGCGAGGATGCGGTGTTTCGCAATCGTTCCCGCCCCTGTATGCAACATCAAATCGGCCGCTGTTCGGCTCCCTGCTGCGACAGAGTCTCTCCCGATGCCTACCGGCAGCAGGTGCGTGATGCCTGCGCCTTCCTGAAAGGCAACAACACCGACCTGATCCGGCAGTGGGAGCAGGATATGCAGCGGGCATCCGGAGAGCAGCAGTTCGAGCGGGCAGCGGCACTGCGCGACCGCATCCGTGCCCTGCGCACCGTATTGGCCGGCTCCGAAGCTGAAGAGCTTCCCGAGCAGGCCGATGCCATTGCATTGATCCGTTATCCGACGGGTGTCATGGCCAGCATCGGCGTACGCCGTGCCGGGCGCGATCTGGGGACATACAGCATCCGTATCGACCAAGCTGTCGATGCTGACGATGTGGAAATTTTGCAATCATTCATCATAGAGCGTTATCAGAATGAGGAGCCGCCAGGCGAATTTATTATATCTGCTTCTACCAATGTTTTAGATAAGTTACAGCACTTGGTTAAAGTTATTTATCCGAATTTACGCTGCCGCTTCCGCAACCCGAAACGCGGGTCATGCCTGCAATGGCTCAATCAGGTTCGCTACTCCGGTGAGCAGATGCTCGCCAGTCGCAACCGCATCAATCAGCAGGCCGCTTTCGAGGCCATGGCAACGCTGTTACATATGGATGAAACACCGAAACTGATCGCGGCAGTGGATAATGCGCACATCGGGGGCCAGCAGATGGTTGCCGCCATCACCTATGCGAACTGGGAAGGTCCGGACAAGGATCATTATCGCCGCTACAAGCTTGATGATGTGCCGGCCAGTGACGATTACGCCGCCATGCAGGCGGTGCTGGATCGTTTCTTTCGTGCCATCTGCAAGCAAGAACTGCCCTGCCCTGATTTGATGCTGATTGACGGGGGACAGGGTCAATTGCATGTCGCCGAGGAATCTGCCGCCCGTGCCGGATTGCATACCCTGAAGATGCTCGGCGTCGCCAAGGGCAGCAGTCGCAGGCTTGGCGAGGAAGCATTATGGCCAGGCTGGACGGATGCAGCACGACAGCATATATCACCGCTTAAGCCCAGCCGTCATTCACCCGCACTATTGCTGATTGCGCGCGTACGCGACGAAGCGCACCGCGTTGCAGGCAGCTATATGCGTAAACGCAAGAAGAAGAGCATGTTCACCTCACAGCTTGAAGGCATTGCCGGTATCGGCCCGGCCAGGCGTACGGCGTTACTGAAACATTTTGGCGGTATCGAAGGTGTTAAAAAAGCCAGCCGTGAGCAACTGGCTCAGGCAGCCGGTATTTCAGGCATTTATGCCGAGCGGATATTCGAGGCACTGCACCGTTAAAGGCGATTGCAACACCCATGTCCGCCGGATGTTCCATCACTCGCCATAAAACAGCGCCGGATTAATGTGCCAGAGTACAGTCCATCCGGATTCACCCTTTTGCAGACACAGCACACCACCATTGCGAAAACGCACGGGGTCTGAGCATGCATCGCCGCAGATCAACAAGCCTGCAAGCCTTTGCATATACGGCAGATGCCCGACTAGCATCACGTCCTCGCTCAATTCGGCCAGATGCGCCGACCAGATGCCCGGATCATCGTTCGGAGCCAGATCAGCGACCTGCTTTACAGCAATACCGCCCCATGCCTCAGCGAACATGTCAGCGGTCTGCCCGGCACGCAATTTGCCACTGTGGCCAATCCAGACCGGTCTCGGCTTCTCAAACAAACTCAGGAATCCTGCCGTACGACTGACACCTTCCCTGCCCTGATCGGACAATGGACGGGCTGCGTCCTCACTCTGATCCATGGCTAGTCCGTGCTGTACCAGATATACCCGCATTGCATCTCCCGGATACGCCACCCTTTTTCAGCGGCAACATCATCAATAATGACCTTGCCTGGAGTTTAGGCCAGAATGCCGCGCTCACCAAGCCCCGGCCAGCACGGCATATGCAGGAGTTCACATGGTTCAGATCAAGACAGCGGAAGATATCGAAGCCATGCGCCCTGCCTGCCGGCATGCGGCGGATACGCTGGTGATGATCGAGCCTTACATCAAACCGGGCATCAGTACCGATGACATTAACGATCTGGTGCATGAATACACCGTCAAGGCCGGCGCCATCCCGGCACCCTTAAATTACCATGGTTTTCCGAAATCAGTCTGTACCTCGGTCAACCATGTCGTCTGCCACGGCATTCCCGGCGGCAAAAAGCTGCGTGACGGTGATATTGTCAATGTGGATGTCACCAGCATCATCAATGGCTGGCACGGTGACACCAGCAAAACCTTCTTTGTCGGAGAGCCGAAGGTGCGGGCCAGAAAGATTGTTGAAGTGGCACGAAAAGCTCTGGATATCGGTATTGAGGCTGTATGTCCGGGTGCAACACTGGGCGATATCGGACATGCCATCCAGAGCTATGTCGAGGGCGAAAAATGTTCCATTGTACGCGAATACTGTGGTCACGGCATTGGCCGTGTATTCCACGAAGACCCGCAAATCCTTCATTTCGGCAAGCCGGGTCACGGTCTGGAACTCAGGCAGGGCATGGTTTTTACCATTGAGCCGATGGTGAACATCGGCAAGGCAGCGGTGAAGCTGCTTGATGACCACTGGACAGTGGTGACACGGGATAAATCCCTGTCGGCCCAGTTCGAGCATACACTGGTGGTCACCGAAAACGGTTGCGAGGTTCTGACGCGACCATCCTGAGGGTTTATCGCCCACGTCCGACCACCTGACGTGATTCTTCTTCCCTCGGGGCGCTAAAGCGCTACTATGCGCGCCACTTCGCTTTCTGCGGAAGGCTCCTGAGGTCACATTTATGTCACGCAAGTTACGCAATATCGCCATAATCGCTCACGTGGATCATGGTAAAACCACACTGGTAGACGAATTGCTCAAGCAGTCCGGAACCCTGGAAGGACGCAAGGAAGTCAGCGAGCGTGTCATGGACTCCAATGATCTGGAGAAAGAGCGCGGCATCACCATCCTGGCCAAGAATACTGCTATCACATACGGTGACACACACATCAACATCGTGGACACCCCCGGCCATGCCGACTTCGGCGGCGAAGTGGAACGTATCCTGAACATGGTAGATGGCGTACTGCTGCTGGTGGATGCCCGCGAAGGCCCGATGCCACAGACCAAGTTCGTCACCTCCAAGGCTCTGGCCCTGGGCCTAAAGCCGATTGTGGTGGTTAACAAGATTGATCGGGAAGGCTCCGATCCCGACGCCGTGGTGGATGCCACCTTTGATCTGTTTGCATCACTGGGCGCAACCGATGACCAGCTGGATTTCCCTGTCGTTTATGCCTCGGCCAAGAACGGCTATGCCATGCTGAATCTGGGTGAAGAGTCCGATAACCTAACCTGCCTGTTCGACACCATTATCGACTATGTGCATGCGCCGGAAGGTGATGCTGATGCACCGCTGCAGATGCTGGCCACAACACTGGACTGGGATGACTTCATCGGCCGTATTGTGGTTGGCCGCGTAGCCAACGGGCATATCAAAACCGGTCAGGATATTACGGTTGTGCATGCCGATGCTTCCGAGGAAAACTTCCGCATCACCAAGATCCTGGGCTTTGAAGGCCTGAACCGTGTGGAAATTTCTGAAGCCGTGGCCGGTGATATTATCGCCGTGGCCGGCATCGAAACGATCAATATCGGGGAAACCATTGCCGACAGGGACAATCCGGTTGCACTGCCTGTCATTCATGTCGATGAACCGACGCTGACCATGGAAATCCATGTCAACAGCTCACCGCTGGCCGGCACCGAAGGCAAGTTCATCACCACCCGCCAGATTCGTGACCGCCTGATGAAGGAAATCCGTACCAATGTTGCCATGCGTGTGGAAGAAACCGGTTCGGCTGATATCTACAAGGTATCGGGACGCGGTGAACTGCATATCGGCATCCTGCTGGAAAACATGCGCCGTGAAGGTTTCGAGATGGCCGTATCACGCCCAACCGTCATTGTGCGCGAAATAGACGGCAAAAAGCAGGAGCCTTATGAAAGCGTCACGGTGGATGTGGATGCCGAATATCAGGGTACGGTGATTGAAAAACTGGGGAAACGTGGCGCAGAAATGACCCATATGCAGGCCAATCCCGACGGCACCACACGTATCGAGTTCACCTGTCCGACACGCGGCCTGATCGGGTATACCTCCGAATTCCTGACCGACACACGCGGTACCGGCGTATTGCATCATCTATTTCACGAATACGGCCCCTACATCGGCAAACTGCCAGGGCGCACTAATGGTGTACTGATATCGATGGAAAATGGCGAATCCGTTGCATTCGCGCTGTGGAAACTGCAAGAGCGCGGCAAGATGTTCATTGGTGCCAATGAAAAGCTTTATGAGGGCATGATCATCGGCATTCATAGCCGCGACAACGATCTGGTCGTCAACCCGATTAAGGGCAAGAAACTGACCAATGTCCGCGCATCCGGAAAAGATGACTCGATTGATCTGGTCACACCGATTCAGCTGACCCTGGAGCGCGCCATTGAATTCATCGAGGATGATGAACTGGTTGAAATCACGCCGAAGAGTATTCGCCTGCGCAAACGTCTGCTGCTGGAGCATGAACGCAAACGCGCCACGCGTCCGGAATAGTTGATAGGCCGTTAACGAACAAAGACTCCGGTGTAAGCCGGAGCCTTTGCTTTATTCAGAAGCCTCTCTCTTCTTAAGGCTGAACCGTAACCTTCTCCATGACATCGCCCTGTTGAATCTGATCCACGGCATCCATACCTTTGGTCACCTGACCGAAAACGGTATACTGACCGTCAAGGTGCGGCTGCGGCCCAAAGCAGATATAAAACTGACTGCCGGCAGAATCGGGATTCTGGCTGCGCGCCATGGCAACCGTACCGCGGATATGCCGGTGTGAATTGAATTCAGCCTTCACATT
The DNA here is from genome assembly GCA_021545585.1 of Zetaproteobacteria bacterium. Lineage (GTDB taxonomy): Bacteria > Pseudomonadota > Zetaproteobacteria > Mariprofundales > Mariprofundaceae > JAJRVH01. The sequence continues at coordinate 12,628 of JAJRTF010000097.1, read as the reverse complement.
ATATCCCGGTCCTCCCGTGCCTGTACCATCCGGATCACCACCCTGGGCCATAAAGCCGGGAATGACGCGATGAAAAACGAGCCCATCGTAATAGCCCTTGGCAGCCAGCGCCTTGAAATTGGCCACCGTATTCGGGGCTGCATCGGGATATAATTGGATCACGATGTCTCCGTATTCCGTGCTGATTTGAATATGTTCACCTGCCGGAACATCCTTGTCCCCGGCTTGCGGTGCTGTACTGAATAATCCCATTCTTTGCTCCTTGGTTAAATGATGTGCGCCGCCGGCATGGGCAGTCATGGTCCCGGTCATCAGGACTGAATAGGCCACTGCCACCAGCAGGCCTGACCATCGTTTTGCATTGTTCATAAGAATTGCTCCTGTGCCGATGGCAATATACGCACCGGATGTAGAATCATTTTTTTCATGCCCGGTTTGAGTTGCGCATTGCCGAGCAATATATCACGGCAGAACACACTCGCTTCCCCCGTGCAGGATTCATCAAGCTGCAGGCGTTGTCCCTGCAGAAAACGACGCGCTTCAGCCTCGGAAATATTACAACGATGCAGATCTCGAAGCCACTGCGCAAGCGGTACCACACAGGCCGCCCCCTTCTCCTCCAGCATCTCCAGACTGACCATCATCGCTTCCGGCCAGCCACCCGTGCTAGTGCGGCGAAGTTCGGTAACACAACCGCCCATACCCAGTGCCTGGCCGATATCACGCGCCAGCGAACGGATATAGGTGCCCTTGGAGCAGCGTACATGCAGGCTTACAACAGGGAACTCAAAAGCCAGCAATTCGGCTTGATATATCTCAACCAGGCGAGGCGACAGCTCCACCTCTTTACCGGCGCGTGCCGCCTTGTGGGCACGCTGGCCATTGACGCGAATAGCAGAATAGGCCGGTGGAACCTGATCTATCCGGCCGGTGAACTGCTGCAGCACTGCGCGAAGGGCCTCTTCATCGATAGCCTGCTCCGCCGTTTTCTCAAAGCGGACCATGACCTGCCCTTCCCTGTCCAGGGTATCGGTCTGGTAACTCAGATCAAAGCTGACGTTATAGGATTTTTCAGCCGTCAGGCCATAGTCGGCATAGCGTGTCGCCTCGCCGAGAAGAATCGGCAACATCCCGGTTGCCAGCGGGTCAAGTGTCCCGCCATGGCCTGCCTTGATACGTTTATGCCCGGGTGTAGAAAACAGTCGAATCAGCGCATTGACGGCCTGACGCGATGTCCAGCCGTGTGGTTTATCAAGGAAAACGATACCGCTGATAAGCGCGGAATCAGCCAAGCAATTCACTCACAGCCGTATGCAGGCGCTGATTGACCTCATCAAAACTGCCGCGCATCAGGCATCCGGCCGCATGACGATGGCCGCCACCGCCCAGAGCCGCAGCCAGACTACCGACATCGGCGTGGGTCTTGCCGCGGAAACTGACTTTCCAGCAGGCATCGCGGCTTTCATCAATGCGCACAAACACGGCCACTTCCACACCATCAATACTGCGGGCATAATCAATTAATCCCTCGGTATCCTCGACGTCGGCGCCACTGTGTTCGTACATTTCCCGGTCAATATATACCCATGCAGAGCGTCCGCCATCATGAACCTCAAGCGTTTCCAGGCAGGCTGTCATGATTCTAAGTCCGGCCAGTGGTCTGCTCTCATAGATGCCGACACTGATCGGCCACGGCTCTGCGCCGGCATCAATAAGACTGGCTGCCATGCGATAAACATCGGCCGTGGCGCTGGACAGTCGAAAGCTGGCAGTATCGGTCAGAACAGCGGCATAGATGGCCGAAGCGCCTGCAGGGTTCAGGGGTACCTTCATCGCCAGCAAGAGGTCATAGATCATCGCCCCCGTGGCACAGTAGCGGGCATCGACAACATTGATGTCGCCGAAGAGCTGGTTACTGGCATGGTGATCGATATTAATCAGGGTTGCAGAAGCAAAAAATTCATCGGGCATGCCCAGACGGGATTTGGCGCCGCAGTCGAGGCTGACAATCACGTCGGGTTCACAGTCTTCAGGCCAGTCTCCATGCGTGACTGCATCAGCCTGTTCGAGAAACTCATAAATCCGCGGCACGCCGTCACGATTGTGCATACGTACCTGTTTGCCGCTGGCTTTCAGAGCATTAAACAGTGCAAGCTGTGAGCCAATACCATCACCGTCCGGATTACAGTGAGTGATCAGAACAATCTGCCGGGCCTCGGAAACCACCTGCATCACCGGCTGCCAGTTTATATCAGCAAACATGGCCGGTACGCTCATGCCGAGCGGTCCAGATCACGCAGCAGCATCAGAACATCGCCGCTTTTCTCAAACGCAGCATCCCAGTGAAAGCGCAGCCTGGGCAGGCGGCGCCTGGGCATGGCACGGCGCAGCTCGTGCTCAAAATGCGGACTCATCTTTTCCATCGCCTTGATACAGGCCTTTTCGTCCAGTTCACCGCCATGATACAGCCAGACATTCACAAGCTGACGACCGGATGCTTCCACACGTGTAATGGTCAGGCCGGCAAGACGTGGATCAGCAACATCGCGTAGCATCAGGGTACTGAGCAAGCGTTGAATGTCGCTCAGCAACCGTTGCTGACTGGCGGAAAGATTCTGCATTAGACCAGTTTAGAGTGTGGCCGCAATTTCCTCAATGACATAAAACTCGAATGTGTCACCGGGCTTCACATCGTTGAATTTCTCAACGCTCATACCGCACTCGTAACCCGCTTTCACTTCCTTCACATCATCCTTAAAGCGACGCAGAGAGGCCAGCACACCGTCATAGACCAGTACATTTTCGCGCAGGACGCGGACATGCGAACCACGCGTCACATAGCCGTCGGTTACATAACACCCGGCTACAGCGCCAACCTTCGGTGCCTGGAAAACCTCACGCACATCCGCAGTACCGGTGACCTTCTCGACTTCTTCCGGAGCCAGTACACCGGCCATGGCTGCCTTGATCTCGTCAATGGCGTCATAGATCACCTTGTAGAAGCGAATATCAACACCTTCAGCTTCAGCCAGTTTCTTGGCCTTGGCTTCAGGGCGAACATTAAACCCGATAATGATGGAATTCGAGGCTGAAGCGAGCATCACATCTGATTCGGTAATGCCGCCAATGGCTTTGTGAACCACCTTCACCTTCACCTCGTCGGTACCCGCCTTGGCCATTGAATCCGCCATGGCTTCAACCGAACCGGTCACATCGCCCTTGATCAGAACCGGCACTTCCTTGATACCGCTCTGCATATTGGCAAACAGTTCATCAAGACTGGCACGTTTCTTGGCTTCAGCGCCCAGTTCACGTTCCTTATCCATGCGGTAGCTGACAATGTCACGCGCAACACGGTCGTTCTCAACAACATAAAGTTCCTGCCCTGCTTCCGGCACGGAACCCAGACCCAGCAGCTCGAACGGAATAGACGGACCGGCTGTACGATGCTGTGTGCCATTCTCATCAATAATGGCCCGGATCCTGCCCGTCACCGAACCCACAACAACGATATCACCCTGATTAAATGTACCATTCTGAACCAGAACCGTTGCGATGGGGCCACGGCCACGATCGAGACGCGATTCAATCACAATACCCTTACCCTGCCTCTTCGGGTTGGCCTTCAACTCTAGGACTTCGGTTTGCAGAGCAAGCATTTCCAGCAAATCATCAAGCCCTTCACCGGTATGCGCCGATACGGGAACAAAGATCGTGTCGCCGCCCCAGTCCTCGGGGACCACTTCCAGTTCAGCCAGCTGACGTTTCACCTTCTCGGGATCGGCGCCTTCTTTATCCATTTTATTCACAGCCACAATGATCGGCACACCAGCAGAGCGGGCATGATTCACAGCTTCAACCGTCTGCGGCATCACACCATCATCTGCCGCCACCACCAGCACAGCCACATCGGTCAGGCTGGCGCCACGTGCGCGCAGACCGGTAAATGCCTCATGGCCCGGGGTATCGATAAACACAACGCGCTCATCACTTTGCAGCTTCACCATGTAAGCACCAATATGCTGGGTAATACCGCCGGCTTCACCCTCAGCCACATTCGCCTTGCGCAACGCATCCAGAATCGAGGTTTTACCGTGGTCCACATGTCCCATGACCACCACAACCGGCGGGCGTGGCTCGAGATCAGCAGAATCATCTTCATCAGGCACTTCGATCAGCACATCCTCAACCGCGGCAGCATTGATCAGCTTGGGCGTATGTCCAAATTCATCGACAATAAGCAGCGCTGTATCTGCATCAATGGCCTCATTAACCGTCGTCATAATACCCATTTCAAAAAGCTTCTTAACAACCTCGCTGCCCTTGATCGCCATACGGCTGGCCAGCTCTGAAACCAGAATAGGATCAGTCACTTCCACGGTGCGGGTCACGAAAGCCTCATCATCCTTCGTGATAATATTGCGTCGCTTGCTTCCGCCACGTGCCAGGCGGGCCATACGCTCTTCCTGTTGCGGTGTCAGAACCTGATTACGTTTTTCGGCATACGAACGACGCGCTGCTTTCTCGGCAGGAGAAAGGCGGCGTTGCGGACGTCCACCCGGACCACCACCCGGACCGCGACGGCGCACAGCTCCAGGAGGCGCTGCATTCGGCTCAGGTGAAACAGCCACGGAAGGTGCCCGACGCTGCCCTCCTCCGGCCCCGGCGGCACCGCTCGGGCGCCCGGCAGGGCGCTGACCGTCGCCGCGTCGATTGGCACGATCCTCGGAAATTTTTCTTTCAATCTGCTTCATCGAAGAACGCGGCGCCTTGGATGCCGCGATCTGGGCCGGGGTCAAGCCGCGACGGATTGTTGTACGGGGTCCCTTATGACTTGGCTGACCTGTTCGCTGCCCCGGCACACCCGGACGCTGTACCTGACGAGGTGCTCCGGCCGTGCGGGCAGGTGCTATCCGGGAAGGTGTGGAAGCAGCGGCAGCCTGAGCAGGTTTGCGAGCGGCCATCGCTTCAGCGGCTCGCTTGGCTGGCTGGCCAGCCGGGCGTTTTGCAGCCTGTCCGGAGGCCTCAGCCGACTGGACGGGTTTCACATCTGTTTTAACGGCGGGCTTGCTTGCAGCTTTGGGTGCCGGAGCTGCGGCACGCTTTTTTTCAACTGCTGCTGCGGCACGGGCCGCTGGCGATGATGCTGTCGGCTTGGCAGCAGGTGCAGACTCAGCAGCAGTCTTCTTCGCTCCCGACTTCACCGGTGTATGACGCCTGCGAACTGCAACTTCGACGGTTCGTCCCCGGCCTTCTACACGAGCTCCTCCGCGTGGCTGGGAAGCAATCATCGGACGATTCAAAGTCAGGGTCTTACCGCCCGACTTTTTAGCATCTTCCTTGGGCTTGTTTTTCAAAGCCTTGCGGATTTTTTCCTGGTCATCTGCGTCCAGCGTACTGGTGGGTCCGCTTGCGGCCACATTACAGCTTACCGCCAGACGCTGGATTTCATCCGCGTCGACACCGAGTTCTTTTGCCAAGTCGAGAATACGTTTTGCCATCTGTTATAATTACCCTGATACCTTCACATGCCTTAACCAGACACAATATTGTTTCAATTTTTCCGCCATCGGCGAGCAATCAACACTCGCTACAGCAACACATTCCCGCCCGAACATCCTGCCCAGCCATGCCGTCGACTCGACTTCCACAAGCTCAACCGCATGGCCTGACTGCGTTCTTTTTGCTATCGCCATCTCAATCTGCCGACAAATGGCATCACCGGCATCCGCAGCGCCAAATAATACCATCGGCGTATTATTCCACAGTCGATGCATTACCGCATCCCTGCCGATATCCGCCCTGGCACGCAAACAGGAAAAGCCCTGCACCAAACATGCATCCAGAACATCCCCGATGCGTTGCCGGAGCACTTGCCACTGTGGCAATACGACCGGGAACTTCGCCTTCATCGGCTGCAGCCACCTGTCAGACATGGCCGACAGGCAATCTTCCTGCATGCACAGATAGGTGCCGCGCCCGGGCGCCTTGTGTCCGGCATCGGGCCATATCTGCCCTGACTCATCTACCACAAGCCTCAGCATGCTTTCTCTGGGCAAGTTCTGACGACAGGCCAGACAGGTACGCATCGGCACCAAAAACCCCGGCCTCAGTCAAACCAGCCGCTGGCTTCCCGGGCAGCAATAATCAGCGCATCCGCCTGCTCCCGATCAAGGCCTTCAATATCCTCGATCTCATCACCTGCCGCATCTGCCAGCGCTTCAACGGTCACCATATTGCGTGCAGCCAGTTGTTCTGCGATCTCGCGGGTCATGCCCTTGAGGTCCAGCAAGGATACCTTGCCTTCGCTTTTCTGTTCACCCTGCTGCAATGCCTGATCAAGCAGGACATTGCGGGCTCGCTTCTGCAACTCCTGAGCCAGATCTTCGTCAAAGCCTTCAATGCCTGCGATATCTTCAATAGCGCAATAAGCCAGGTCTTCGAGATTGATAAACCCTTCGCCGACAAGTACAGCTGCAAAATCTTCATCAACATCGAGGGCTTCCTTGAAAATGCCCGTCGCATTCTTGATTTCATCCTGACGGCGTTCCTGCTCTTCACCGCTGCTCATCAGCTCAATGTTCCAGCCGCTAAGTTCAGAAGCAAGACGAACATTCTGGCCGCGCCGGCCAATGGCAATGGCAAGGTTTTCCTCATTAACCGCTACTTCAATCGTATTGCGGGATTCGTCCACCAGCACGCGTTCGATTTCCGCCGGTGCCAGTGCATTGACGACAAAGGCCGCCGGATCATCGGTCCATTCAATCAGATCAACCTTTTCACCGTGCAGTTCGTTGACAACCGCCTGTACACGAGCTCCCCGCATGCCTACGCAGGCACCCACCGGATCAACGGCAGGGTCAGTTGAAATGACTGCAATTTTACTGCGCGCTCCCGGATCACGGGCAATAGCCTGGATGGCCACAATACCGTCTTCGATCTCCGGCACTTCCTGCTCAAACAGGCGCAACACCATGCCGGCATCGGAACGCGAGACAAATACCAGCGGTCCCTTGGGCTGATTGCGCACTTCGCGCAGATAGGCGCGTACACGATCTCCCTGACGGAATGTTTCCCGTGGCAGCAAATCCTCGCGATACATCACCGCTTCACCACGGCCAAGGTCAACATAAACATTGCCACGCTCAACACGCTTGACGATACCGGTAATCAATTCACCCACGCGCGGCTCGTATTCGGCAATCACACGCTCGCGTTCAGCTTCGCGGATCTTCTGGTTAATCACCTGCTTGGCAGTCTGGGCAGCAATACGGCCCATCTCGATCGGAGGCAAAGGTTCGCGGAATTCGCTTCCGATCTCAGCCTTCGGATCAAGCTCGCGGCCCTGTTCCAGCGTCAGGTCGTTCTCTTCCTCTTCGACTTCCTCAACCACGGTGCGCACATGAAACAGACGAAGTTCGCCCGTTTCACGGTCGATCTCCGCTTCAACATTCTTGCCCGGATAGGTACGCCGGGCCGCCGTTTTCATCGCTTGTTCCATGGCATCCACGACCAGTTCACGGTCAACCGATTTCTCCCGTGCAACTGCTTCTGCAACCTGTAACATTTCAACATTCATACGTCAGCACTCTCACTCATTAAGTTGTTAATCACTTATTTGCTCCTGCGGGAAACATCCTTCCAGTTGATGGCCCGCACCACCTTGGCTATTTCGTTCATGGCAAACAGCCTTTCCTCGCAACTTCTGGCTTTCACAGCCTCAATCCCGAGTTTAAATCCTTCGTTTCCGGCTACATCGCACGGGCCAAGATTTCGCCCTTCGATGCTGCCGCCCTCGATCAGGAAAACCTTGACCCACTCGCCCTCATAGCGAGTAAAATCAGCTTCCGTTTCAAGCTGCCAGTCCAGGCCCGGTGAGGTCACCTCCAGGCGATAGTGCCCGGCGATCAAATCCTCTGCATCCAGCTGCAATGCCAGCCCTCTGCTGATGCGCGCCAGCACATCGGAATCCACACCATGGCGCTTATCAATAACGACCCGCAAAACCTGGCTGCGCCCACTGCCGCCCACGCTGACCTTGAGCACATCCACACCCAACTCATCAGCAATCGGTTGCAACAACGCAAGTATTCGTGATTCCAAAAGCCGTCACCTGTCCTCAAAAACGAAAAAAAGCGAGCCGCAGCCCACTTTCAACGCAGCGAAGCATAGGGACTTCGCCTGCCGGATGCAACCCGTCTCAACAGTATGACTGTGAAATATGCCCGGTGGTGGACTTTCAATCCAATCGTACGGCTTCGAATTCAGGCTCTGGAATAGAAAAATAAAACGTTCTTCTTCAGCTACCCTTTGGATATGGCGCTGCACCCACCCATATATGGCACCAGTGCAGCAGGGAGTTTGACCGAACCGTCGGCCTGCCAGCCATTCTCAAGGATGGCAACCAGTGTACGGCCGATCGCCAGGCCGGAGCCGTTCAGTGTGGCCACAGGCTGCGGCTTGCCGCCTTCGGGCCGGTAACGAATACCGGCTCGACGCCCCTGAAACTGACCGAATGACGAGCACGATGAAATCTCCCGATAGGTCCTCTGACTCGGCAGCCAGATTTCAAGATCATAAGTCTTCTGTGCCGAGAATCCGACATCGGCAGCACACAGCTCCACCACACGATACGGCAACTCAAGCGCTCTGAGTACCGCCTCGGCATGGGCGGTCAATGCATCCAGATCACTCAATGCCCTCTCGACAGCGGTTAAATGCACCAGCTCGATTTTATCGAACTGATGCTGGCGAATCATGCCGCGCATATCACGGCCGGCTGAACCTGCCTCCCGGCGAAAACAGGGGGTATAGGCGCAATGCCGGATCGGCAGTGATTCAGCTTCAAGGATTTTGTCCTGATACAGATTGGTCACCGGCACCTCGGCGGTCGGAATCAGGAAGGCATCCTCTCCCTCCAGCCTGTACAGGTCTTCTTCGAATTTCGGCAGCTGACCTGTGCCGGTCATGGTCTTGCGATTGACAATCGCCGGCACCCATACTTCCTCATAACCGTGCTTATCGGCATGCATATCCAGCATGAACTGCATCAGGCCTCGTTCGAGCCTTGCAGCCGCCCCTTTAAGAACCGTAAAACGACTACCGGCAAGTACTGCCCCCGCTTCAAAATCGAGAATGCCGAGTTCAGCCCCAATCTCCCAGTGCGCCGGCACATCATCCTGGCGCGGGTCGCCCCAGCGACGTAATTCGACATTATCATCTTCACTTTCGCCATCGGGAACACTTTCATGCAAAGGGTTGGGAATCTCGAGCAGTGCTTCGGCGAATTCAGCTTCCGCCTCACGTGCCTGCGCATCAAGTTCCTTCACCTTACGTGACATCTCTCCCATGGCTGCCAGTTCATCACTGGCATCTTCACCCTGAGACTTCTTCTGACCAATCAGTTTGGATACACGGTTGCGTTCGGCCTGCAGGTTTTCAGACTGGGTCTTTAAATCGCGCTGTCGGGCATCAAGTTCAGCCACTTGAGCCCATGGACTGCCTGCAGCGACAACATCGCCTCCACGGCGAGCCAGAGCCGCCTGCATGGCATCGAAATCACGCCGTAAAGCCTGCCGATCGATCATGCCTCATCAACTCCCGCATCTTCAGCATGATTATCTGCCATCATGTCTGCAGTGCCGCTGCCAAGATCATCCTCGGCCTCATCATCCAGACGCTCGACAACACGAACAGCACCGATCACCCGCTCATTGGCATCGCAACCGATCAGCTTCACACCCTGTGTATTGCGGCCAATCACCGACACACCATCCATACGAATACGCACCAGACGACCGGTATCCGTCATCATCATTACCTGATCCTCATCAAGAACCAGAAGGGCTGCGATCATGTCACCGTTTCGGCCACCCGTTTTCATCGTAAATACGCCCTGCCCACCGCGTTTCTGGACATTGTATTCGGCTACCGAAGTGCGCTTGCCAAACCCATTCTCGGATACAGCCAGTAGTGATGCACGATCCGATACGGGCGTCATTGAAATAACCCTGCAGCCATCAGGCATGCGCATACCGGTGACGCCGCGAGTGCTGCGCCCCATAGCTCGCACATCACGCTCGGAGAAACGGATAGCCTTGCCGCAACTGGATGCAAGCATGATATCCTGCTCACCATTACTAATCACCACGCCGATCAGATCGTCGCTTTCATCAATCTTGATAGCAATAATACCATTGGTGCGAATATTCTGAAATTCGGTCAGGCGGGTCTTTTTGATAACGCCTTTCTTCGTCGCCATGATGATATATTGCCCTTCATCGAATTCCCGCACGGCCAAAGTCGCTGAAATCTTTTCATTCTTCTCTACCGGCAACAAATTCACCAGCGCCTTACCGCGTGCAGCGCGGCCGGCCTGAGGTACTTCATACACCTTTTTGCGGAACACGCGGCCACGATCCGAGAAGAAGAGCAGATAATCATGCGTGGAAGCCACCATCAACTGGGTGACAAAATCCTCTTCTTTGGTGGTCATGGCCGTCTTGCCCTTGCCGCCCCGGCGCTGGGCACGATACAGTGATGCGGCATTACGCTTGATATAACCCTCATTGGAGATGGTGACGACCATATCCTCTTCGGTGATCAGATCCTCAACCGACAATTCCGCTGTTTCATCCATGATCTCGCTGCGGCGCGGCTCGCCATATTTATCGCGCACCTGTTCCAGCTCCTCGACAATCACATTCATCAGGAGCTTCTCATCGGCAAGAATCGCCTTCAGGCGTTCGATCAATGCCTGAATCTCATCATACTCGGCCTTGATCTTGTCACGCTCCAGGCCCGTGAGACGATGCAGGCGCATATCAAGAATGGCCTGAGCCTGCTTGTCCGACAGACCAAAGCGATCCATCAACCCGACCTTGGCTTCGGCAGCCGTCTGGCTGCCGCGAATCAGCTTGATGACTTCATCAATATGATCCAGGGCAATCAGCAGGCCTTCCAGGATATGGGCCCGGGCTTCTGCCTTGGCCAGATCGAACAGGCAGCGACGGGTCACAACCTGACGTCGGTGATCAAGGAAATGTAGTAACAGCTCGCGTACACCGCACAGCTTCGGCTGCCCGTCAACAAGCGCCAGCTGGTTGCAGCTGAAGTTGCACTGCAGTTGCGTACGCTTGTACAGATTATTCAGGACAACCTCGGCAATCTCATTCTTCTTCAGTTCGATCACGATACGCATGCCATCGCGATCCGATTCATCACGCAGATCGGAAATGCCTTCCAGTTTCTTATCACGCACAAGTGCCGCGATATTCTCAATCAGGTTCGCCTTGTTTACCTGATACGGCAGTTCGGTAATGATCAATGATTCGCGCTTGGTACGCGGATGAATCTCAACCTGCGCCCGCGCCCGCATGGTGACTGAACCACGACCGGTGGTGAACGCATCACGCATGCCCTTGCGGCCATAGATAAAGCCGCCTGTAGGGAAATCCGGCCCCGGCATGACCTGCATCAGCTCATCGTCATCAGCGTCCGGATTGGCTACCAGAGCAATGGTGGCAGTGATGGTCTCGACGAGATTGTGTGTGGGAATATTGGTTGCCATACCAACTGCAATGCCCTGCGAGCCGTTGACTAGCAGATTCGGGAATCGGGCCGGAAGCACCTTCGGCTCGGACAACGATTCATCGTAGTTGGGAATAAAGTCGACAGTCTCTTTATCAATATCGGCCAGCAATTCGGCCGACAGACGACTCATGCGAGCCTCGGTATAACGCATGGCTGCCGGAGAATCGCCATCCACCGAACCGAAGTTGCCCTGCCCGTCCACCAGCACATGGCGCATGCTCCAGGGCTGCGCCATACGCACCAGAGCATCATACACGGCCGTATCGCCATGCGGATGGTATTTACCGATCACATCACCCACGACGCGGGCCGATTTCTTGAACGGTTTATCATAGGTACAACCCAGATCCTGCATGGCATAAAGAATGCGACGATGCACCGGCTTCAGGCCATCCCGGGCATCCGGCAAAGCTCTGCCCACAATCACACTCATGGCGTAATCAAGATAGGAGCGCCTCATCTCATCTTCAATGAGCACAGGAATAGCCGGATTCAGTGTTTCTTCGTTCATGATCACCTCAATTAATAAATGGTGTCCTCGACAGAGTCGAAAGGCAAGTTGATATAAAAGGGTTACTTTCGATTCCTTATTTCTTATACCGTCAGCCTTTGTGGCTGTAAGCCTGCTTGTTGCGAACGCGATGGAACTGTAGTCAACTGGCGGTGTCAGTCAATCACGCTATCATGTGGCGCATGTTCATTGTCGTCCAGCTTATATGTTGATGGCATCGACCCCAATAGGCTTTTTGCATTCCAGGGTTGGAGACAACCTTAAAATGCACAGAACAAAGCTAATGCACTGCCAAGTGGATTCCCAGTCCATGCATAACCCGCATAATGGTCTCAAAGCGCGGCTTTGAGCCTGGCGTGAGGAGGGTGTAAGAAGTTTTGTGTAAACGGCATTGAACTGAAGAACCGTGGCGTACAGGATATCTTTATCGCCTGCGTAGATGGCCTGAAGGGATTTCCTGAAGCCATTGAGGCTGCATTCCCGAAAACCGATGTTCAGCTCTGCATCGTCCATATGGTGCGCTAC
>JAJRTF010000096.1 GCA_021545585.1 Zetaproteobacteria bacterium | reverse complement strand
CCAGACTATTCAAGATTGCTGTGCGTATTGTTCAGTACAAGGATCGTATCAAGCTGCAGCTGCCATCAGCTTGTCCGGTTAAACCTGTGTTGCTCAAGATTACTGAAATTCTCTACGCTATTCCGCCACCCAAATTGACGTGAACGAAAGCTGCCTGCCTGCGCCTGATCTGATGCTCGGGAGGGTGAACCTTGCCTGCTGGATACTGTGCCTCCTTTTAAAGCCGGATGACATGCCGAAATCAGGCAAAAAGAAGGACCATACCTCTGCACAAACCATGAATCACATGCTGAAACCTGCATTTGCGACAAGACAACTTACTCTTACCATCAAATACGGACGTTTATGAATAGTTCAGGTTAGCAATTGATGAAATATCGTGTTAATGTGCTTCATGGCCTGAGTTCTCCGTTTGGGAAATTTGTTGTCTCAATAACTACAAATATACCATAAACGTTGGGAATTCAGGCCTACTTTCTTACTGCTAATTCCTTAACCGGACAGCAGTGATACCTGAGGTTAAAATGGACAAAAACAAACATGTAAATCGGCACAATTACGAATATGATGTTGATTTGAATACTAATACAGCTCCGGCATATGTTGTGCGGATGGTTGGAGAAGATAAACGGGTGCTGGAGGTAGGTGCTGGTCCGGGTTCGATCACCAGACTGCTGAAAGGTGTTGGGAACTGCAGCGTGACCGGCCTTGAAATTGATCCGGCGGCTATTAAAAAACTCAAGCCGTTTTGCGAGCGTATTTACGAAGCTAACCTGAATGATCCGGCCTGGCCTGAATTGTTATCTGATGAAGCGCCTTTTGATGTATTGGTGGCAGCGGATGTGCTTGAACATGTGTATGAGCCCTGGACTGTGCTGAAAGCGATGGCGGAGATTGCCGGAAATAACGGGGAGATTGTGATTTCACTACCTCATGTCAGTTATCACGCGGTGATAGCATGTTTGTTGAGCGAAGACTTTGCCTATCGCGATTGGGGATTGTTGGATAAAACCCACATTCGTTTTTTCGGCCTTAAAAATATGCAGCAATTATTTGAAGATGCCGGGCTCAAAATTATTGATGCACATTTTGTTATTACTCCACCGCAGCAAAGTGAGTTCGCAGATAAATGGAATGCTTTGGGTGCTGATCTCAGAACCGCGTTGTCATCGCACAGGCATGGTCAGGTGTATCAGGTGGTAATCAAGGCAGTATCCAGATCCGCTCACGGGGATGCTATTGATCTGATGAGTGTGCCTGTGGATGCCACTGCTTCAGAAGGACAAGCTTCTGTCAGTATCATGAGGAAGATTGCCAGAAAATGTCTTAGCGAACAGACCAGATATCGTATTCTGAACAGTATTCGAAAGAAATGATTTGACGCTTGAATTCCGTGATTTCGGGCGACTGTTTTGCGCAGGGTCTTTCCCCTGCTTTATGCTGAAAGCAAATAAGAGATAAGGTGAATTGGAACATGAACAAGGATCAACGCGCAAAATTGATTGCAATGTATTTCCCTCAATTGCACGCAATTCCCGAAAATGATGAATGGTGGGGTAAGGGCTTTACGGACTGGGATAATGTTAAGAAGGCAGAGCCCCAATTTGAAGGGCATAACCAGCCTAGGATCCCCCTGAATGACAATTATTATGATCAGTCACACATAGAAACATTGCGCTGGCAAATTGATCTTGCCAAATCACATGGCGTGTATGGCTTTTGTCATTATCATTACTGGTTTGATGGTAAGCAATTGCTGGAAACACCGACAAATTTAATGCTGGCAAATAAAGATCTGGATATGCCATTTTGTCTATCGTGGGCCAATGAAACATGGTCGAAACGCTGGGATGGCAGGGATCACCATATTTTAATCAAGCAGACGCACCCTCCTGTGAAAGAGCGCTGGAAACTGCACTTTGATTATCTGATAAAGGCTTGGTCTGACGATAGAGCCATTAAGGTTGAGGGCAAACCGGTTTTTGCTATTTACCGACCTCAACGAATACCGGAAATTGAAAATATGCTTGATTATTGGCGAGAGCTGGCTGTGGAGCGGGGATTGAAGGGGCTCTATTTTATTTTCCAGAAGCAATATGAATTGCCGAGTCGTGATTGTCTGAAAGGCTTTGATGCAGCGTTTCAGTTTCAGCCATTTGAGGCTATTTATTCTCCGGGGTTTGATGCGAGTTCTATTCGGCATAGTAAGTGGTTTAAGGTGATTCATTCCTTGCCGGAAAGCACTCAAGACATGCTTCGCGCATTGCGAGCCAAATTTGTAAAAGAATTAACATTCCATGATTATGATAGCGCGTGGCAAGAGGCTGTGAAAGTACGCTGCGAACCCGGCTTGGTTACTTTTCCTGGTGCTTTTGTCGATTGGGACAACACAGCACGCTATAAAAATAGAGCCACTGTTTTTACAGGTGCGTCGCCTGAAAAGTTCGAGTACTGGCTCGAACAGCTGCTGCGAACCATGCCGGAGCGAAAGCTCCCGGAGCCTTTCATATTCCTCAATGCATGGAATGAGTGGGCTGAAAGCACCTACCTGGAACCGGATAAAAAATATGGGATGGCTTATTTGGAAGCAGTGAAAAGGGTCGTTCTTAATGAGTAAGTAAGAAAAGCCATCCGAGGTGTTGTTTCTTCATATTCAAAAGACTGCAGGGTCATCCATTGTAAGCTTGGCTAAGAAGTATTATGGAGGAGAGAATGTTATAAGCCATGGCGACTATATGGGGCATAGCCCCCAGAAGTTTCAAGTGCAGAAGGCTCTTGGGAGGCAAAGATAACTGATCACAAAAGCTATACGGCCTATTTACGTCAGCGCTCCTTGGTAGGCAAGCTTTACCGGCAGTGGCTGCTGTATCCCCGCCTGAGCCGCTGTCTGGAGGGGCGGGTGCTGGATTTCGGATGCGGCATTGGCGACTTTCTCAGGTTTCGTCCCGGAACAACCGGAGTCGACATCAATCCTCACAATGTCGGATTCTGCCGCGATCGGGGGCTGGACGCCCGTCTGATCGAGGACGGACATATTCCCTTTCCGGATCGCTCGTTCGATGCGGCGGTGATGGACAATGTGCTGGAGCATATCCCGGAGTCGTCCGTGGATGGTGTGATGCGGGAGTTGCTGCGGGTGCTGCGTCCGGGCGGCCTGCTGCTGATCGGCGTGCCCGGCGAGAAGGGCTATGCCGCCGATGACGACCACAGGTGCTTCTATGCCGAAGGCGATCTTGTTGCGCTGCTCGGACGCCATGGCTGCCGGCTGGTGAAAGTCTTTCATATGCCGCTGCGCCTGCCTAGATTGCGGCACATGCTTTCGCAATATTGCATCTATGCACTGTTCCGGCTGCCGGCGAACGGCGAGGGGGACGCATGAGCGGCGAGCTGCCGCTGGTGTCGGTGGCGATCGTCAACTTCAATGCCGGTGAGCTGCTGGAGCATTGCGTGCGCTCGGCGCTGGCCTCGTCGGTGCCGGTCGAGGTGATCGTCTGCGACAACGGCAGCGGCGACGGAAGCATTGTCCGCCTGCGCCGCAATATCCGCGACGAAAGGCTGAAGATCATCGAGAACTTTGCCAATCTCGGCTTTGCCAGGGCATCGAATATTGCCATCGGGGCCGCAAGCGGCGATTTCCTGCTGTTGCTCAACCCGGACTGCATCATTCAGCCCGATACGATCGAGCGCATGCTGTCCGTGATGGCGCGGCATCCCGACGCGGGTATGGCGGGCTGCCTGATCCGTAACCGGGACGGCACGGAACAGGCGGGCTGTCGCAGGCGGGTGCCGACGCCGGCGCGCAGCCTGGTGCGCATGCTGCACCTGGACAGGATGTTCCCGTTTCTGAAGGAAAAGGGCATGTTGCTGCATGCCAGTCCGTTGCCGGATGCGCCGGTCGGGGTCGAGGCGATCAGCGGCGCGTTCATGCTGGTGCGCAGGACGGCGCTGGACGAGGTCGGGCCGCTGGACGATGCGTATTTCCTGCATTGCGAGGATCTGGACTGGTGTATGCGCTTTCGCGGTACCGGCTGGACGATTCTTTTCGTGCCCGACATCGAGATCCTGCATGAAAAGGGCGGCTGTTCGGCAGGCCGGCCCGTGCGCGTGGAATGGCACAAGCATCGCGGCATGGTGCGTTTCTACCATAAGTTTTTTCGCCATCAATATCCGGGCTGGATGCTGTGGCTGGTGATGTTCGCTATCTGGGTCCGCTTTGGATTGCTGGCAATTACGATCTCGTTTCGGAGGGTTGTATCGTGAGGGTGCTGGTGACGGGCGCGACGAGCATGATCGGTGATTTTCTGCTGCCATTGCTGGTCCGCGCGGGTCACGAGGTCATCGCGACCAGCCGCCGGGAGCATGCACCGCAGCCGGGGGTGCGCTGGCTGGTGGCCGATCTGGCATCGGCGGACTGGGCCGAAGGGGTGGGGCGTATCGATGCCTGGGTGAATTTCACATCCCTGGCCCTGCTCGACGAGGCGCTGGCCCGGGTGGTGCAGACCCTGGCGCCGAAACGCATGATCGCGTTCGGCTCCACCAGCATGTTCACCAAGCGGTATGCGCGCGGCGGGCACGACCGCGGGCTGGCCGCGCAGTTGCAGGCCGGCGAGGCGGAGCTGGCGCGGATCTGCACGGCCCATGCGATCGACTGGAACATCCTGCGTCCGACGCTGATCTATTGCCTGGGCCGGGACAGGAACCTGACCCAGATCCGCCGCTTCATTCGTCGCTTCCGCTTTTTTCCGATGGTCGGCTCGGGGGAGGCGCTGCGTCAGCCGGTACACGCGGAGGATCTGGCCGTGGCATGCCTGCAGCTGCTGCAGTCCGGCGGTTGCGCCAACCGGGCCTACAACCTGAGCGGCGGCGAAATCATCAGCTACCGGACCATGGTGGAGCGCCTGTTCGCCGGCGAGGGGATCAGGGCGTGTTTCGTGCATGTGCCGCTGCCGGCCCTGCGCATGCTGCTGGTCGCGCTGCGCGCGCTGCCGCGTTACCGTTATCTGACATCCGATATGGCCGATCGCATGATGATGGACATGACCTTTCCCCATGACGAGGCGGCGGCGGATTTCGGCTACAGGCCGCGCACCTTTTCCCCCTGACAGCGACCGGGTGCGGAAACGCTTGCCACCACGCGTTCAATTGTTGAACATGCGGGCATGATGGACGATACGGATCTGGCCCTGCATTACCGCGTCATGAAGCTGATCGGCGAGAATCCCGAGATCAGCCAGCGCGAGCTGGCGCGCGAACTGGGCCTGTCGCTGGGCAAGGTCAACTATTGCCTGAAGGCCTTTGTCGCCAGAGGCTGGCTGAAGGTCAACAATTTTCGCCGCAGCGACAACAAGCTTGCCTAT
>JAJRTF010000095.1 GCA_021545585.1 Zetaproteobacteria bacterium | reverse complement strand
GGGCTTTAGGCTTGGCATGTGGCAACACTAACAGCGGAGGCAACATGAACATACTTATCACCGGCGCCAATCGTGGTTTGGGCCTTGGATTCGTCCAACATTATCTGGCTCAGGGGGATTCAGTCTGGGCATGTTGCCGCTCTGATCCCGGTAAACTTTCCGATATTCATGCCCGTCACCTGTATCCCGTAAAATGGGACATAGCTACAGACAATGGCCCGCATGGTGCATTGCCCGATTCAATTGATCTGCTGATCAATAATGCCGGAATCTACGGACCGGGAAAAAACGGGCAATCGCTCGACAACATTACCGCCAGCGCCATGCTTGAGGTGTTTAATGTGGACTGTGTCGGGCCGCTACGTGTGGTGCAACAAGTGAAAAACCGTGTGATTGCTGCAAAAGGTGTGATTGCCAATATCAGTTCAAAAATGGGTTCCAGTGCAGACAATACCAGTGGTGGCACCTATGCCTATCGCGCCGCCAAGGCCGGCCTGGTGATTGTATCCAAATCCATGGCGGTGGATCTGGCACCGTTCGGTGTGCATGTCATCACCCTGCATCCGGGCTGGGTGCAAACGGATATGACGCATCAGACAGGCTTGATTGGTGTGGCAACATCAGTAGAAGGCATGACGCAAGTCATTGCCAATGCCCGAAACTATGCCGGGGGTGAATTCATTGCCTTTGATGGTAAGATTGTGCCGTATTGAATTTACCATGTTAAGAGGGGCGGGAGAAACGTATGACAGAATCAGCAAACGTTCAGGAATTGATTAATCTTTATGTAGTTCCATGGGCCATCAATATTGCCATGGCCATCGCCATATTTGTGATCGGTCGCTGGATTGCCGGGGTCCTGCTGAATGTCGTCGATAAAATGCTCAACAAGGCGAAGATGGACTCGATGCTGATCAGTTTCGTGCATTCCATTCTCAATGCCCTGTTGCTGCTGTTCATTATCATTGCAGCACTCGATCAGCTTGGAGTCGATACCACATCCTTCATCGCCCTGATTGGTGCGGCGGGGCTTGCAGTCGGCCTGGCATTGCAGGGTTCATTGCAGAATTTTGCTTCCGGTGTTCTGCTGATTGTATTCCGCCCGTTCAAAGTCGGCCATTTTATTGAAGCGGCCGGTGTATCCGGGGTGGTAGAAGAAATCGGTATTTTCAGCACCCGCCTGAAAACAGGCGACAACCGTGAAATCATCGTGCCCAACGGCGCTATTTATGATGGCACGATTACCAACAATTCAGCCCGCGATACCCGTCGTATCGATATGGTATTCGGCATCGGCTACGATGATGATATCCGCAAGGCCAAGGAGATTATGCAGGATATTCTGGATGCCGATGAGCGCGTATTCAAAGATCCCGCCCCCCTGATTGCCGTAGCCGAACTGGCCGATTCCAGCGTCAATTTCAATGTTCGCCCGTGGGTGAATTCAGCTGATTACTGGGCTGTGCTTTATGATATCACCGAAAAGATCAAGCTCGCCTTTGACGATGCCGGTATCTCCATCCCCTATCCGCAAATGGATGTGCACCTCGACAAATCAGCAGGATAGCTGATTTGGACGAGCTTAAGCTCGCCCGCAGGGTGAGGGCCATAGACGGCCTGAATCACAATTCGGCAGGATAGGTGAATTGGACGGTTGAAAGCCGCCCGCAGGGTGAGGGGCACGGATGCCCCGAATCACAATTCGGCAGGATAGCCGAATTGGACGGTTGAAAGCCGCCCGCAGGGTGAGGGGCACGGATGCCCCGAATCACAACGAGGAATAAAGAATAAAAGCCATTTCACCAAATGATCGTAACCAACACTGTATCATTGTATGTGCCAGGGATTGTTACCTGGCCACCGGCAAGCTGACCATAAATCGTCAGTATTTGTCCTTGCTGGGTATATGTTCCCGTTGTGCCATCACCCCATATTTTCGTATGAGCCACATCGGTATAAAGATTATACCGCAAAGTCTGGCCAGATAAGGATTTAAGCTTTCTGGCCGAGAAACTGCCTGTTGAGTTCAGCCCTGCATCAAACTTGACCTGCACACCAGCCACCGGGGCACTACATGTAACACGGACTGTCCCTGTACTCGATACCGCCTGACCGATATATGAACCAAACGCCACTGCCGTAGTCGTCACCGAACAACTGGCAGTGACTCGACCCAAACCAACCGCTTGAATCTGGCCGGGCACAACCAACAACATGGCAAACAATAAAGCTATCCATCTGCTTCCCTGTTTACACATCACTCCTCCCTTTGACAGAGCACACAATCTTGCCCATGTTGATAAACACCTTATCAACTTTCGGAATTCGCATTTCAAAATGACATTCTTTCTGCTCGTTAAACAATCGTGCTTTATATCGCCCTGCGGGCATGTTCTCGATATAAAATGCACCACCATAACCGACAATGGCAGTTGTTTTCTTACCATCCCGAAGCAGTTCCAGGCCATAATAAGCTGCCGCCTGTTCACTTTTCCCATCCCGAATGAACAGCTTGCCCTCTACCGTCTGAATCTTGTGCACATCGAACTTGACCACCGCACCACTTCGATGCGGTACGCTGATACTTCTGCGGGTAGCATCCACCTGATACCCCATTGGCATATTACCCGGATCAATGGAAATATTATTATCGTTATAGGATATAAGATTAGGCACCAGCAGTTTTCCTTTGCTGTTGGTAACCCCCACAGTCTGGCCACTGTAAGTCACGGGCATATCTGGCATATCTCCGGTTTGCACCACAGCAAAGCCATCATTGATGGGTCTGGACAAATACATATCACCACCAACTAGTGCCAGTGCGCCCGCACCGGATACTGTATAATTGCCGGATTTACGATCCCCGCTCCGGATAAATTCCAGTTCATTGTAACGATTCTTCCATATCAGATGAGCGGATGAATCAAAGGATTTTGATCCCTTACTCTTGCTGCTTTGCAACGAGTAACCAAATCCTTCAGCCAGTGGCGGATTTAACTGAATCTGCAGAGAGCCGCTCAAAACACCGTCATTCCTGTTACCATTCAATGTGAGTGAAACACCATTCTTGAAATTGTAATTGATGCCCAGAGCATAATTTTCTTTTGTATGCAAAGTAGCTGAATCGCGCTGCCAGTTCCCGCTCAACGTCAAATTGATGCCCCCAAGGCGGGTGGAATATACAGCTGAAACATCCCGCCTGCGCACACCGTTCTGGAGCCAGCGCTGGCGATAACGACCCGACACATTACCCAACACAAACAGATTCATGCCGACACTGGCACCCATTTCCCGTAGGGGTCTTTGTGTTGCTGTCGCCGTATCAAAGACAGTGTGATACGAAGCACTGGAAGCAGATGCAAATATACTGGGTGAAATTATATCCCAAGCTGTCAGACTATAATGCATTGTTCCGGTCATACCACGGCCTACTCCATCACGACTTCCGGAAAGTAACAGATTCATTTCTCCGACATTACCAGTAATCATATCCATCGATAAGCCTGCATTGATTGCCCCCCCACTGTAAGCGGAATGTAAACCGGCCGTTAACCAGTCAGACAGCCCCTTCCGGTAGTACCCCAGAAAAACAGGTGAACCCGCATAGTTCAACTCACCCCGTGCATTCTGGCTCTGGGGCACACCAACACTGAAACTGAAGTCGGACAACTCGGTAGAAAGCAACTGCGATGAGTAATAGTAAGGAAGCGTATGCCGTGTTTCGCGCCCGAAAGCATCACGGATAACAATTTCCACTTCACTGCGGCCTCCGAAAAATGGAGGATCACTCAGCGTCAGTGGGCCAGGAAGCACATGCTCTTGCTTGATGAGGACCCCATTGATGTAAACCTCCACATCTGAAACTGTTGGCACCATGATATTGAAAGCTGACCTTGGACTGTGCACCAGATAAGGATTCAAACCAAACTCCCTCGCTACTGTCACTCCACCCAACATGCCTCCAATGCCCGCCTCACCTGTGGAAGACATAATATCTCCAACCACAGCTCGAACCAGGTGCCCGGGATCATCCCAAATCATTTTACTCTGAGTACGCGTCCAGTGCTTGCGACCTTTAGTGTCGCTGGAATAATCGCCATTCGATAAAAAAAACAGACTGCCCAGGCGCATCCCCAATTCCAATGGCACAGAAACCGTTCGCACTCCACCTTGCTGTGCCCATCCGTAACTAATGTGATAATTCAGGAATGCGGAGTTATAGTACAGCATTTCGCTGTTATTCCGCTGTTCTTCCGTTAACCTTAACTGCTGAGCCGGCAACCGATCCGGATTCACATTCAGCTTTAATTCATTACCATCAGGATCAAGCTTATAGGTCATCTCACTGCCAAGGTCAGCAAGTGAGACAGGCTTGCCCGCCGGTCGGGAATCAAGCATCGTGATTCCCCTGATTTCAAGCTCTTTCAACGTCGCCGGCGTACTCCAGATTCCACCCGCTGCATCCTGTTGAAAAAAGTGGTCACCTTGATCCACGCCATTGACCACAACATGGAAAATAGCCATCTCCAGTTGCGGTTGCACTGCTTTGGAGTCAGCGCCCTTTTCCTGGCTTCCTGCATCTGAAAGATTTTCGCTTGTAGTCTCCTCATCCAAACCCTTTACAGGTAGGACAACTGGACCCGTTGACTTACGGTCAGATGATGGTCTGACAGGGAGCCGGCTGTCTGCCGGCTTCATGAAGCTGCTACCCCCATCCAATTCACTACCCGCTGCTGTTGATGGCGCAAAGAAAATGCTCCCGACAACAATCAGGCGATACAGAAACTTCACAGATAATGATCAGCTGCGGCTGGCGGATATCCCCCCATGCACTGCCGCCGACTTATCCATCTCCTTTTTAGAACCCTTGCCCGTTATTTTTTTACAAAGCGCGGGCTTCAAGGTAAATGATTTTTCCCAATGACCATTACTTGTTACAGCATTGATCTTCAGGGTATCGATGCCGGCACATTCCTTGCGGCTCAAACCCAAATCAAATGCCTTATTCACACCGGCCAGCACATACCATCCGTTTGGCGTACCGCGGTAAGTCGATGCCCCCCCTTTGCTGCCACTGACCTCCAGCTTGCGAACCATCAGGTAACGAAGCCCCGGGTTCTGTATCCAGCCGACCAGCTTGCCATCCACAATACTGATTCCCTTCACTTCGGGTGAAGGCATTTTGCCAGCTGCCACCGGACGTATAAACACGGGCATGCTGATCTGCACCGCCATTTTCATTCCCATTTTCCCCGGCTCCTCGACCGGCAATTCACGAATAAACAACCGGAAGGACAGCTCTCTTGGCAAAGGTTTCCCCTGATAGCCCACCCGCACCACTTTCTGACCATGTGCCGGCACTTTGAAAATTTTAGGAAAAAATGTCAGCTCATCGGTATTTTCCATGGTATCCCGGCCATGTTCACCCTGAGTCCATTTCATAGCCCTTACCTGCATATTGGCGGGTGAATCATTATTATTGACCACTGTAACAGTGCCAATTTTGGCACCTTCTGTCAGTTCCAGCCGCATGGGGAACACATTGAATGTATTCGCCATTGCCAAATGATTGAAGGCAATACAACAGAGCATTGCCAGCAGTATATTTTTCATGGATTGTTTCAATTTGTTACTCCTTGCTTGTTTGGTAGTGCGGAGTCTGGCGCAGCACAACCGAGAATCAGGCGAGTTTTGAAACTCGGCTACTTCTCGGTCATGCTGTATTATAAACCGCATGCAAACTGGCAGAGCAATGGCAGAACCGTGCTTTTGCCTGACAAACTGATTTTTGCCAGGATGGCAATAAATCAGCATCTCCCTAATCGAGGCTCTCCCATGACGATAAACTGTAAAACTTTCATTCAGGACAAGCATCCCATGCTTGCTTTATTCCCTCACGCACTCAGAGTAATTTGATGCTCCACACAGTGATAATGATCATACTCTGCACAGCCCTGACACAGAGCGGAGCAAATCCTGCCTGGGCTGCCAGCAACAATGGCAACCTTTCCGTCTCTGCTGTCGTCCCTGCCCAGGCGCTGATCACCAGCGGCTCTCTCAATTTCGGTATTTTGACTGTTCCGACAACAACCCGGTACGCGAGCAGTACATTCCAGGTCTCAGTATCACCCGGCACAGCTTACTCAATCACCCTCGATGCCGGCCTGCACGCACTGAACGGTCGCCGGATGAGTGCCGGGAATGCCGCTTTCCGGCCATACAGCCTTTACAAGGATCCTGCACACACAAAAGCCTGGGGAGATGCAGGCCATGCCGGAACATTTCCAGGCGGCACAGCCATGACAGCAACAGGCACCGGATCCAGTCAAAGCTATACGGTTTATGGTGTTTCTCCGGGTCAAGCCGCTTCAGCCAACCCGCCTGGCAACTATTATGATATTGTAACCATTACCATCTACTACTGATCTTTTTACCGTTATTCCGATTGAAGCGGTTGATCTCCGCGCCATTGGCAATGCTGCTATATAATCCCCCCTGCAACTCACCAGCTTACGGTATCCTCATCATGGATATCACCATCTTCCCTGTGGCGGGAACTATGGTCAGGCGCACCACCCTCCCGTTCATGCAGGCGATACGGAGTGTTGTCTGCACAGTGGACATTGTAATGTTCTTTCTCGTGGCGGTGCTCCGTTGATACTGAGCAATCGGGGATCACATTCATTTCAACCCGCATGGTTGCGCTGACACTGCCTGCCTGTACAGGAGTGACCGGTAACCAGACAGCCATAAGAACCCATACCAGCCATGAGTGATTTCGTGAATAACATTCAGGTCATCGAGGGAAAGGGAGCGACCCGGGACCCTCTCCGGACGCAAATTGCATGGATATAGCCACCTCTCTCAGATTATTACGGGTCGATACTATGCGAAATGCAAACCGAGCATCAACCGAGAATATGCACTCCCCGCCAATAAAAAAAGCGGGCCATAGCGGCCCGCTTTAAATAGTCTGTACGACCACCATCACATCAATAAGCAACAGTAACAGTCACCGTATCAGACATGGTGCCAAGACGAGATCCAATGTGAGCATGGGCATATACAGTAAGCACCTGATTGGCACCGGTACCGGTACCGGCCTGGCTGGCTCCGCCTTGATTCAATGCACCTGAGCACGAGTTGGCGGTGTCTGAATCGCCCCAGAGAACCCTATGCCCCGCATCAGCATACAAATCATACGTCCTGTCCGTCACAGAGGTAGAACTAACGCCTCGCATCATCCGGCAGAAGCTGGGAGCCAGATGATTAACACCCGCATCAAAACTGACAGTATACGGCGCGCCGGACGTTACATTCACTGTAATAGTACCTGTGGCATCAGCCGGCTGGCCCGCGATGACATTGCCAAATGCGATGGGCGTGGCTGAAACCGATGCGGTTGCAACATTGGTCATCGACACGGTCATGTTCGCCGTAGATGTTGCCGCCATGGCCTGGCCGCTGACCATCAAGGCGGCTGCAGCCAGCGCCGCCATGATCATTTTGTTGTTGATTTTCATAATAATTCCTCTCTTAAATAAGTTTAAAGCACGGCGACCCATCGGCTTGAGTCGGGCAACCGTAAGCAGCGCAAACCGGAAAAGCGGGCCAAACAGACCCGCTTTTCCCAGCATTGGCCGATCAGTAAGCAACGGTGACAGTCAGTGTATCAGACATGGCTCCAAGCCCTGTTCCCCCCCATGCTTTTGCATGTACGGTGAGAACCTGATTGGCACCTGTACCAGTACCGGGCTTACTTTGACCGCCGTTAGAAGTCGTACCGGCGCAGGAATTGGCCGTGTCAGAATCACCCCAGACCTGTGTTTGCGCCACATTGGCATAGGTCTGATAACGACGGCTCACACCTGTTCCCGCCATGGAACGACAAATGCCCGATGTGTTTGCATGTAAACCACCATCAAGACTAATTGTATACGGCGCACCGGACGTTACATTCACCGTAATGGTGCCGGTGGCTGTAGCAGATGCGGCAGCCGCGCTGATATTACCAAACGCGATTGGCGTGGTTGATACCGATGCACTTGCAACATTGGTCAGCGACACAGTCATGCTCGCCGTAGTGGTTGCAGCCATGGCCTGGCCGCCAGCCATAAACGCGGCTGCAGCCAGCGCCGCCATGATCATTTTGTTTTTGATTTTCATATTAATCCCTCTTAGATAAAAGTATGGTGCCCATTACCCCGGGCCGGGCGAACCCTAACTATCACGATCCGAGTTTTCGGCGAGATGCCGGCAAGAATCCGGGCCCGGCATGAAGATACATCATCGCCCATGCAGATTTGCCACGATCAATACAATCAATACGCAACGGTAACAGTCACCGTATCAGACATGGCACCAAGCGCCGTTCCTAGATATGCCATTGCATATACGGTAAGAACCTGATTGACGCCGGTACCGGTACCGGCCTGACTGGCACCACCGTTAGCATACGCACCCGCACAGGAATTGCCCGTGTCAGAATCACCCCAGGGCACTGCACGCAGCGTGTCAGCATAGGTCTGATAACCACGAGACACCGAAGGTGCACCTTGCATAGCACGACAAGCGCCCATTGTTCTGGCATGCAGACCACCATCAATACTGACTGTATACGGTGCACCGGACGTCACATTCACCGTAATGGTGCCGGTGGCTGTAGGATTTGAGGTAGTCGTAGTGACATTACCAAACGCGATGGGCGTGGCTGATACCGATGCGGTTGCAACATTGGTCATCGACACAGTCATGTTCGCCGTAGTAGTTGCCGCCATGGCCTGGCCCGCCGTCATGAATGCGACTGCCGCCAGGGCCGCCATGATCATTTTGTTGTTGATTTTCATAATAATTCCTCTTAGATAAAAGTATGCTACCCATCATCATGGGCCGGCCGAACCTTAATTACCCCGATCCGAGTTTTCGGCGAGATGCTGGCGAGAATCCGGGGCCGGAATGAAGATACATCATCGACCATGCAGATTTTTACCATGATCCCCGCCCCCGCAGGAGCTGGGCATGGCCCATCATGAAAGCCGGCGAGCATGCCCGCCGGCTCCCTTGCCCCGTTCCAAACAAGCAGGACATGTCTATATGATGCACAGTACGACCGAGGAGTAAGCGAGAACAAACAGTTTCAACACATGGAATCAATGAAATGTCGGTGCATGTAGTGCTTCCTTGCAGGGCACGGAAGACCTGACATATGCTATCAGCGATAGAAAACCGTGTGTTTGCCCGAATGCAAACGGGGATTTACCGTGGTCGCAAAAAAGTCAGCACCGGCTCACACGGCGCTCCTGGCCAGATCAATCACCTTCTGAGAAGGCTTAAGATCGTATTTGTTTTTGATCAATTGCGCCCATTGATGATAAACCCTTCTGGCATCAACGACATAGCCCTCATCCAACAACAATCGCATACGCTGCATACACAGGCGTTCCGAGTACGGATCCAGGCTGTGCCAAGCCCTCAGCAAGACTTCCGATTGGTATCGCTCAAACTGGTCGTCATCACGCCATTGCTGCACCGTGGAGTCAATCCACCCACATATACGATCATGCCAGATAGACCTGCGAGCCACTAAAAGTTCAAGCGCATCATCACCGGCCAGAAAACTGCCTGCCAGAATGGATGCAGCCTGATGCTCAATGCCTGCAGACTGCTGCTGATCACCTTGCATACGCAATATTCTCGCCTGTGCACACAACCTCTCCCAGTGCCAGATATCCATATCACAATAATCCGCATTCAAACTGATCTTCCCATGCTGCAACTGAATCACCTGCATCGCCTGCAAATCAGCACCCAGGCAGGGTTGAATCACCTGCCTTAAACGGCGTAAGATAAATTCTAGATTTTGCATGCCCTTGTCGCCCTCGTCATCAGGCCAGATAGCATCACAGAGATGATAGGTTGCAATGTTTCTCCCCCCCATCGCAACGATCAGGGTTAACAACTGATAAACCTTGGGGCTTTTCCATGACTGCACGCCGATATCCTTCCCGTGAACACGCATGGTTAATCCCCCCAGCGTGGAAATCTGAACAGGCCGGAGAGCCTCGGAAACAGGCTCATGTTCACCACAATCATATGTCTCAGGATATTGAACGGACTGTTGCATATTTTCATCCCTCCCGCGTTGCATCCGGTAAAACCGAGCCAGCGAACCATGCAAGAAAATCTGCAACATGATGATCGCACGTTTGTGCGATACTTGTGTCGAACAGGGGGAAAGAGTCGGCGTTTCCGTGCAGGCCATAAATGGCCTGCCCAAATCAGGCGTAAGTGGCTGATTTCATGGCATACATCCATGTATGCCCCTCTTCGGGCGTAGTGCGTGCAACATTGCTCTCCTGCAATGTTGTGTAAGCGACGGCAAAACCACGCTTTTGCCTGAGCAAACTGATTTTTTGCCGGAGCTGCAATAAATCAGCACATTCTTAAAATCAAACCGTGCGTACCGGCACACAAAGCAGCAACGTGGCATCAGGAGCTGAAGCAGGCCTCAGCTGCAGAGTGGCATTCAACTGTCGGGCATGCTCATGCATGGCAATCATACTGGGTGCATGCGTCCGGATCTCATCCAGCCGGTTACTCGCATCAATAATTCCCACATAAACCCGACAAGGGTCAGTTTCGCTGCGTGCATGCACTGCAACACTGATATCTCCGGCGCAGCCGGCAATATTCATCAGCGCATCCTGAATAATACGCAGGAAATGCAATGCCTGTCCTTCCGCCAGATGGCAGTTCATCTCCAGTTCATCCATGTGCCATGAAATAAGCATGCCGTGCTCTTTGGCCCACAGCTGGAGACGATAACGCAGCACCCCCAGTAACATACCGACATCACTGCAATCATCCCGCATAATGTCGATAATCAGACGCATATCCAGCAGCGCCCTGTCCACCATATCAGCGATCTGGCTTTCACTGGCGATGCCATCATGCAGTTGCCCGGAGAGCGCAACCAGATGACCGCCAACGCCTTCATGCAATTCCCTGCTGAAGCGCTCCTGCTCCCGGTCAATCAGCCGCTGATGCTCCAGTTTCACCAGCTTCGCCTGCTCCAGTTTCAGATCCTCGGCGGCCTGAATCACAGCAAGCTCCATCCGCTGTTTATGGTTCTCGGCATAGCGCATGGATTTGACAAAGCGAAACAACATCCACAAACCGATAATAAACAGCGCAATCGGCGGCCCCAGATGCATCAGCATCATCTGATCAGTCTGATTGCCCGGATATGCGGTCCACCAATCATGGAAACCCAGCAACACCTCAGGCGTGACCGCAATGCCGAGTACAGCGGCCTGCGTATCGCGTTGCTGTAACCATTGCTGCACACATATCCATATTACATAGAATGAAGCCAGTAACGCCTCCGTATGCAGTGGCATGCTCCACGGCGTGATGCTGGCGTTGCTGCCGAAGCCGAGAATGATCAACCAGCCAACCAGCAACACCCCGCCCAGCGCCCATTCCAGTCGCTTACGTTCAATAGCCAGAATACGATGAACCAGAATCAGCAAAGCCAGCGCATAAAAATCCACCGGTGCCTGCGCCACCAGTATTTCCCAGTAAAAGCGTGGCAGCCAGGGCTCGCGCACGACAAAATTGACCAGCACAACAGCCCAGAACAGCGATGCAATCAGCATCCATTTCAGAATCATATTTTCAGGCCGCAACATGAACAAAAGCAATACGCCGCAGGCAATGACCATCGTGAACATCAACCCCATCACACTCAGGGTATGTTTTGCAAACAGCGTATCTTCATACATTGCTCGCAGTAACAAATCAGGCCCGACAAAAACAATGCCCAGGCCGGCGCCATCATTGGGATACCCTCGCACATAGATATGCAACACATGCGTGTCAGCGGCAGACTCGGCATACGGTATCACGGCATACAGCGGGCGATTCCAGTTTCGCGCCAACGGCTCGTCCATCCGTCCGCCGGAAGCAATCAGAGCCCCGTCCCACCATATCTCGGCATTGGAACTGACATTGCGCAGCAGCACCCCCCGTGGCGCAGGCGCATCACTGTACGGCAGTGTGATTTGAAAACGATACCACACACCGTCCCCGCTGCCGGGGCGCGTAAAATTCCAGTTGTCCGGCAGTGCAATCCGATCCCATACAGCTCCCTGTACCGGCGGTGCGGCATGGGCATCCAGTGCCACTCTATCCGCCATCGTTAAACGCAATACGCCATCCGGCATCTGCGCGACGCCAAACAGGGAACAACCGCTCAGGAACCACAGCAACAGCAAGCGCATCGTCTGTATCAACAAGCTCTGATCTCAACCGGCAGCATCAATCGCACACGCGTGCCGACAAATGCCACCGGTGCAATTTCCAGTACACCGTCAAGCATCTTTGCACGGTCTTTCATATTCGCCATACCCCGACCGCCCTTGCCAACGATCTTCAAGCCCTTGCCGTTATCAACAATATCGATGCAGACCATGTCAGCATCGATATTGGCACTGGCACGCACCTCAACCCAATCGGCTTCGGCATGCCGGACCACATTGGTCAACGCCTCCTGTACAATACGCAGCAGATGAATATAGCGTCCCTCCGGCAACAGACAGCACTCGGGTAAACCCTGCATATTCCAGCTGACAGACAAGCCCATGGCCTGCAAACGGCCAAGCAGCCGATGACGGAGCATTCCCATGACCATACCGACATCCGGACAATCCTCGCCAATGCCGTCAACAGCAATTCGCATGTCCAGCAGCGCCTGATCGACAGTAGCGGAAAACAAACGCTTATCGACAACACAATCCTTAAGCATGCAGGAAAGCGCAGCCAGGTGGCCGCCGATACCGTCATGCAGCTCACGCATGAACCCCTCCCGTTCCCTGGCAAGCAACTGCTGCTGTTCAATGCGGGCCGCCTCGGCCTGCTCCTGATGCAGCCGGGATGTAATCAGCTCCACCTCCTGTTGAATCTGGCGCAGATGCGCCTCCTCGACCTTCATCACGCCGGCAAACCGGCGCACCGTCCAGACCGCGACAATCAACAACGCGATGGTCGGCCCGAACTGCATCCACAATTTCTGTTCAATCTGATCAGCAAAATAGACAACCCACCAGTCATGCGCGCCAAAAGCGAACACAATGGCCACAGCAATGCCCGTCACCATCGCCTCCCGATCCCTGTTGCGATACCAGCGCCACACGCATAACATGATCATGTAAAATGAAATCAGCACAGCCAGATTATGCATCGGCATTGCCCAGGTCATCACCTCGGCATCCGAGCCAAACAGCAAAACCCATCCCCATCCGGCCAGCAACAGCGCAAATACAGCCATCTCCAGGCGTGGCCGATAAATATCCAGCATGCGATGAATTACCAGCATGAAACCGAATGCGTAAAAGTCCACCGCGCTCTGACAAAGGCTCTCCCAATAGAAACGCGACATCGGCGGATCACGCACGACAAAGTTACTGATCGCCAGCGTCCAGAAAATTGATGCTACGGCAATCCATAGAAAGGCGCGCTGCCCCGGCATCAGATAGAGCAACATCAATGCGCTAAGACCCAACGCCAGCGTAATATAGAGCGCCACACTGGACAGCGTCTGATCAACAAACAGCGCCGTTTCAAACTGCGGAAGCAGCAGTGATTCCGGCCCCAAATGGATAATTCCCAGACCGCTCGCATCATTGGCGTAACCGCGCACATGAATGTGCAGCCAGTGATCACCCGCCACCGCCTGAACAACCGGAATCGTAGCATACAGTGGCCTGTGCCAGTTGCGCGCAACCGGCTCGCTCATGCGGCCGCCCGATGCGAGCTGATTGCCATCCCACCAGATCGATGCATTCATACTGATATTGTTCAGCAATACGCCCTGCAATGCGTGTGCATCATCATCGAAATGAATACGGGCCAGGTACCATGCCCCACCGCCACGACCCGGTCGGGTTTCGTTCCAGTTATCGGGCAGCGCTACGCTGCGCCAGGCCGCAGTATCAGCAGGAGGATGATGATAATTATTGCTGGCCACAGTCTGAACCTGGGAAATCGTTATCAGCGGCTCTCCGGCAAAAGCCAGCGGCATATCAATAAGGCAGAACAGCAGCAATAGACCATGACCGTACAGCCTAGTCATAAATCTGGATCAAGCCCTTCTGACACGCTTCGAACACAGCTTCGTTTCGGCTGTGAACGCCAAGTTTTTCATAGATATGCCGAATATGCGAAACCACCGTATGGTGGCTTAAGCCAAGGATCGAAGCGATTTCTTTACGACTGCAACCCCGCGAAACCATGTGGAGCACTTCTATCTCCCTCTTACTCAATTCGACAGATAGGTCGGAAACAGTATTGCCATCATGATGACTGGAGACATTCAATGCCTTCAGAATATAACGGGCAATTGAAGGGCTGATAGGAGAACCACCATTTAACACATCCATAATGGATGCACCGATATCCTCCTTGAGCATATCCTTGAGCAGATAACCGCTGGCCCCGGCGCGGATCGCCGCCACCACCCTGTCTTCTTCAGCGAATACCGATACGACAATTGCCTCAGAGGACGGATGCATCGATTTGAGCTGACGAATCAAATCCGCGCCATTACCATCAGGCAACCCCAGATCAACCAGCATGATATCCGGCCGGTTTTTCAACAGTTCCCGGCATGCTCTGCAACTGCCAACTGAACCAAACAGTGAAAGCCCGGGATGCGCTTCGACAGCAAACTCAAAATGCCGGCGCATCAGGGGATCATCTTCCACAACCAGAACAGAAGCTGTTTTTTCTGTTTTTGAATCCATATTCACAACAGACATCGTTAAAACTGATAGTTTACAGCTGCGCCGAACAGATGCGCCCGAGCAGAATAATGCCCGTTACCCAGTGCATCCGCTCCGACAGGGGCCGTCTGGTTCAAGCCAACCTGCCGGGTATACATATAGGCAACATCAAGGCTGACCTGTTTACTGACCTGATATCCAAGACCAACTGAAAAATTATGCTGATCATTGACAGGCAAATCCGGGCCGGCATACAGATCGTTCACCGGTGACGGATCGAATGAATAACCCAGTCTGAGCTGAACATCATGATTCATCTGCCACGACAAGCCTATTTTCGGTGCAATGGTTGCATGCCATTGCTTTTGCACCACGATACTACGAACCTTTGTCAGCGGTAACGCAGGAATACCGGTCGGGATCGTAATCGGACTGGCATAGTTCAGCGCCACCTGATCGTATTTGCCCCAGTTCGTCCAGTCTATATCCAGACTGAGGGTCAATGTATCGGTGGGGTGAAAGGCTGCGCCGATATTCACCATATCAGGTAATTTGAATGATGTGACCGCCGTTGTATTGCCGCCAAGCGTACTGGCTGCAGTGCCGTTCACACGGACTGCGATCTGGGTTCGATAGCTTATACCAAGACTGAACAAGCCTGTTTTGTACAACAGCCCCACGTTACCGCCCCAGCCATCGCCATGGCCGTGTTGGGTCAGAATCGTATTATTCAGATCAACATCCTTCACATAGGTATAATCGAGCCCGACACCTATGGAAAAGTGATCCGTGATTTTGTATGCCAGCGTCGGATTGATATTGATCATCCGGACACGGGAAAAAGTGGATACATTGGCCAGCGCAGTCCCCGTCCAGTCCGTTTCCAGCCCGAACGGACTATTGATACCGAGCCCGAAAGACCAATCGGAAGCCGGAATAATCCGGGTCATATACCATTGCGGCAAAACAGCATTCTGGCGTTTACTGCTGGCAGTCGTTGCCGCAGGCAGAAACGGATTGCTGGCATTGGATGTAAAATCAACGGGCGGAATATAGATATCCGCCGCACCCAGACTGATCCGGGATGATTGTTGAAAAGCAATGCCAGCCGGATTGTACCAGACTGCCGAAGCATCATCCGCCACAGCTGTAAAAGCATCGGCCATACCAAATGCCCGAACAGACTGATCCGGCATCTGAAAGCCATTACAAAATGCCTGCACCGGAAACAGGCACAGGACACACAATAATATTCTTTTCAGCATCTCGTTTTCCACCTCGATCATTCTCCCTCGATCAGCTGACTATAGCACAATCCGGGAACATGTGCCGGAATATCACATTTTTTTGCAGATGCTTTCAGCCTGGCCCCGTGTGATCGAAAAGCTTTCTTACCGTGGCCGGATCATTGCTCGGCAAGTTGCACTGAAAGTTCTCGCATACATATGCAGTCACTTTGCCAGCCATGGCTTTCTGGCCCTGGATAAACGGCGCCAGCTTTTCAATCTGGCTGTCGTGCCATAATACGACCGTGTTGGGTCGGTAGGCCCGACGAATAATATCCAGCATTTTTCCTGCTTCTGCCGAATCCCTGTCACCAACCAGTACAACTTCCCTGCCCATGCTTTCAGCCATCAGTACGGCGGAAAGCAGATGCAGAACACCCGATGGTGCCCGCTCGGCGGTACCGGCAAAATGACCCGCGACAGCCGCCGCCTCGGAGGCCAGGTCAGCATCGCCGGTCAAACGGGACAGGCGCAGCAGATTATGCATGGCCACAGCATTGCCGGAAGGTAATGCGCTATCGAATATTTCCATCGGACGCGCAATCAGTTCATCACTTTGGCCGGTTTGATAAAAACCGCCATCCTTGCCCTTGAATCGGCTCAACATGATGTTGTTCAATTTCAACGCTTCAGCCAGCCAGCGGGGCTCAAAACTTGCTTCATACAGTTCAGTCAGCCCCCACACCATTGAGGTATAATCCTCCAGCTGGCCTGCAATCGCTGATTTCCCGGCACGCCAGCGATGCAACAGCTCGCCTTTATTGTCACGCAGATGGGTCAAAACAAAATCAGCCGCGTTGGCAGCGGCCTGCACATAACGTGGTTCATCGAGAACTTTACCGGCAAAAGCCAGCGCGGCGATGGTCATGCCATTCCAGTCCGTCAACACCTTGTCATCACGAAACGGATGAATACGGTGATCCCGAACGGTCAGCAGTTTCTTCCTGTCGCCCGCAAAAGCAGCCAGATCAACCGCACCGGACCGGTACAGAATATTGACTCCGGTTTTCTGATGCGTGGCTTCATCGGAAAAGTTTCCCGCTTTTTCCACGCCATAGGCCTGCATGAAATCATCGGCACGTTTGCCGAGCACAGCACGGATTTCATCAGCAGACCAGACATAAAACTTTCCTTCTTCACCTTCCGAATCGGCATCCTCGGCCGAGTAGAATGCACCGCCCTGATCGCGCATATCGCGTAACAGATATTCGGCGATGTCACGCGCTGTAGCGGCAAAACTCTGATTGCCGGTAGCCAGCCAGCCTTCGCTATAGGCCATCATCAGCATGGCCTGGTCATAGAGCATTTTTTCAAAATGGGGCAACAACCAGTTGGCATCGGTCGAATAGCGATGGAAGCCACCACCCAGCTGATCGTGAATACCACCGCGCTGCATGGCAACCAGTGTTTTTTCCACCATCGTCAGCGCTTCCGGCTTATCTTTCAGGACAGCGTAGCGCAGCAGAAACAGCAACCGCTGTGCGGTCGGAAATTTGGGAGCACCACCGAATCCGCCATGACTGATATCAAAGGCTTTGGCCGTATCCTGATAGGCCTTGTC
>JAJRTF010000094.1 GCA_021545585.1 Zetaproteobacteria bacterium | reverse complement strand
TGAAAAACCGTGTTAGCATGCTTCATGGTCTGAATTCTCCGGAGCGTAGATTTGCTGTCTCAATCACAATAAATCTACCATATCCCTTGGGAATTCAGACCTTTTTTATCACCCCGGATTCCTTAACCGGACAGCAGTGACTAGCAATAATGTTTCCAATGAGGAATGCTCAATGATGGATGTAGTTGTTTATCTTATTTCAAAAGAATTAGGTAAATGAACATAAGCACATTATTTGTGTCGGACTCTCGGCAATAACATAGCTCGTACGCTATAACCCGGCCGCTAGCAATTCATAACGCTTGACTCTTGAGTGTACTCCATGCTTTATGCTTTACCCATGAAGATTGGCGAATTATCCGGCAAAACGGGCGTATCGATTGATACCATCCGTTACTATGAGAAGCGCGGTCTGATACCGCAGGCCGCACGTTCACAATCAGGCTATCGGCACTATGCAAACGACGATGCCGTTCGCCTGAGATTCATCGTGCAGGCAAAAAAACTGGGCTTCACACTTAAGGAAATATCGCAGCTTCTTGGCATCCGCTCAAGCCAGAATGATTGCCGAAAAATGAAATCGATTGCCGAAGCTAAGGCGGAGGAAATCACCGCACGCATCCAAAAACTATCCCGGATGCGGGATACGCTGCTGGACATGGCGGCTCAGTGCGAACAATCGAAGGATGATGACCCCTGCCCGATTCTGAAATCACTGGAGGAATCAACGTGAATACAGGTCAAGTCAAAAAAGAAAACACACCGCTGATTGGAGCTATTGTTGCCGGAGGGCTCGCATCCGCCTGCTGTATCGGCCCATTGATGATGGTCGCGCTTGGCCTTGGATCTGCCTCAGCCTTTATTGCATTGGAACCATACCGGCCAATATTCGCCACCTTCACACTGGCTCTGATTGGCTGGGCTGGCTGGCGATACTGGCAAGGTCGAAAAATTTGTATTGCCAACGATTGTCCGCCAAAAAAGCCTGTACTTCTCTGGACTTTGGGCGGGGTTGCCATGCTGCTGCTCATTTCACCCTCATTACTTCCCTACCTGGTTAAATAAGGATATACAAATGAAACAATCGACTCTGCTGAAAACCGGCATCATCGGCACACTGGTCGCCTCCCTGTGCTGCTTCACGCCCGTACTGGTGGTATTGCTCGGCGCACTTGGCCTTGCCGCCTGGGTGGGGCACCTCGATGCCGTGCTGATGCCGGCGCTGGTGTTCTTTCTGGGTTTGACCATCTATGCCCTGTTGAAGAAAGACAAAGGTGAATGATGTCTTGCTGTAATACGGGAACAAAAGGCCGGGATACATGTCCTGCATGCGGCGGGCACTGTTTCCCGGTGAGCAGGCAAACCATGCTGCATCAGGTTCAGTTCCCGGATAACCAAGATATTGCTGGAGATGATTATACGTTTTGTGCAAACCGGGATTGCTCTATTGGTTATTTTTCACTATCTCATGTAATTCCAAAAACCGGCTTACGGGCCTTTCAATCCAGTCAGCACGAGATGCTTTGCCACTGCTTTGATATTTCCGAGGCAACATACCGCTCGGCATTGGCGGATGGCTCGGCAAAGGCTGTGAAAGCCTTTGTTGTGCAACAGACAAAAGACAAGCTGTGCGCCTGTGAATCGAGAAATCCGTCCGGGCGTTGTTGTCTGGCCGATTTTAACAAGATGGAGAAAGCCCATGATTGCTGAATCAACGATCACCTGCCCGGCATGCGGCCATCGCAAAAAAGAAACCATGCCGAGTGACGCCTGCCAGTGGTTCTATGAATGCGAGCACTGCCACAAACTGCTCAAACCCCAAGAGGGAGACTGTTGCGTGTTCTGTTCTTATGGCGATGTACCATGTCCGCCCATCCAGATGGGGGAATCCTGCTGCCGGCATTAAGGGGGCGGGCTCAGACTCAACTCAGGAAGCCAGGCGTCTGAGTTCCGCATCGGCCATGCGCAGGTTTTCACTGATATTATGGCCGAGCCGCATCAGCAAGCGCATACCCAGCTCCGAATGCTCACTGCATAGTTTTTTCAGAGCCTTGTGCCTGAAAATAGCCACCTCACAGTCCATGGTTACCCGTCCGTCCGCCGTCCGTGGCCCAGGTTCCAGAAATGCCACCTCACCCACCGTCATGCCGGGACCGAAGGTGGCCAACCTGAGCTTCTTCTTACCGCCATACGGCAACAACACCTCCACTTCACCGGCCAGAATGACAAACAACTCCTCGCCATGCTCGCCACTGCGAAAAAGGTAATCACCGGCTGCAAATGTTTTCACTTCAAAAAACACATGCAGAATTTTCTTCTCTTCTTCATCGAACAGGGTCATCAGCTCGGACTCATCGAGTGCCAGCTTTTCCCCATGCGCCACCTTCATCTCGCATTGGTCACTCAGCAAACAACTTTCAGCGTACTCCAGCGCCCGATCCGAATCGGGAAATGTCCGCAAATGCACATTTTCGTGATACGGTACCAGTCGTTCATGCCGATGTCCTTCTCGCTTCACCAGCCCCATGCTTTTCGGTGCATGAGCCAGAACCAATTCGCCATTACGCTGACGCAGGATGCCGTACATGTGTTCAATCAGGCGCACGGCTGTTAAATCAACCTGAGTCACCCGACGCATATCAAGAATGATGTACGTGGCCTTTTTCAGATCGTCGGCAATCGTGTCAAACAGGTGATCGGTCGTGCCAAAAAACAATGTGCCTTTAAGATCATAGCCCACAATAGCATCCGGGTGCCTGGCCAGACATTTGCATTCTTTCTTCGGGCGACGTCGCAATGAGCTTCGATCCCCGATATTCCAGCGCCGCTGAATCACGGCCGACTGTACCTGGGCCCGGATAAACTCGATGGCTGCCAGAGCCACACCCAAGCCGACTGCCAGCATCAGATCATAGAATACCGTCACCGCGGTAACGATCAGCGCGATGGCGCCGTCAATCCGGGCCTGAGGTGAGCGAATCCAGCGCGGTATGTCCTTATCCAGCATGCCAAAAACAGCAACATGCAGGATAATGCCGGCAAACACGCTGATCGGCAGAATCGCTGCAACCGGGCCCATAAACAGGATCAACAGCAACATGCCGATGCCGGTCACCAGACCGGCCCATACCCGGCCGCCACTCTGGATAGCTACCAGTGTTGCACCCGTCGTGCCCGCACCGGCCATGCCGCCGGCCAGCGCGCTAAGCATGTGACCCGCACCCTGCCCCATCAATTCGCGACGGGCCTGATGCCGCGAGCCGGTGGATACATCCGCAACAACCGCGGTCAACAGGGTATCCAGTGAAGCCAGTACCGCCAGCGCCAGTGCCGAGCCGGCCATCAACAGCCAGGGGAGCTGCCCAAGCCCCTGCATGTGAAAGCCAAAGCGCAATTCACTGATCCCCGGCAAACTTCCTACGACCCAGCTTGCCGGCATCGGTATCAGCTGCAAAAATGAAAACAGATGAAATGACAGGGTGCCAATCACCAGGCCCAGCACTGTCCCCGGCACTTTCCTGATCCAGCGCGGCAACCAGACCATGGAGGCCAGTGTGATCGCTGCTGTCGCCATCGGAATCCAGGCTCCCTGATGCATGGTCAGCGGGGCCTCATCGCCAAGCACCGCTCCGCTTTGCGACATGATCATCAGAATGGCCGAACCGGTCATAAAGCCGGATACCACCGGATAGGGAATGAATTTAATCAGATGACCGAGTTTGAGGCCGCCAATCAGCATCTGGAACAGACCAGCCATGGCTACCGTCAGCAATGTGGCTGTGACCAGTGCATCGCCGCTTAATCCCGTGCCTGCCAATGCGGCAATAGCGCCGGCCAGCAACACCAGTGTCGGGCCGGTGGGTGCCGCCACAAGCCCCTGTGTGCCGCGAAACAAGCCCGAGATCACGCACAGGCATGCTGCCGCCACCAGACCGGACATCGCTGCAGCTGCGGGATCATGGGTGTAAGGGGACCAAAGCGTAATTCCAAAAGCCATGGCCTGCGGCAGTACCAGGGCAGAAGCAGACAAGCCACCCCAGACATCGCCCATGCGAAAGCCCTTCATCAGCGATGACCTAGGGAAATATCAAGATATAGCAACATGTTACAAGTATAGTCGAAAAAACATTCGGGGACCAACATCGCACCGCGCCTGTGCACATCAGGCTCTAATCCGTTGGCAACTCATACTGACGCCCGAAGCGGGCATGAAACAGCTGATCATCAGCCACCCTCAGTCGACGACTCATTTCCCGACCGATATTCATCTGGATAAGCGTAAACTGCTCCAGATCATGCTCGCACAACTCCAGCAACACCGCCCGGCTTAATTCAATCAGTTCACAATCATCCACGGCGGTAACAGAAGCACTGCGCGGATGCATATCCAACAATGCCATCTCGCCGAAGCAGTCACCCTGTTCCAGGTATTTGATGCGATGTTCCTCGCCATTCCAGTGTTTGCTGACCACCACCTTGCCCCGCTCCAGAACGAACATGGCGGTGGCATCATCATTTTCCCGGAAGATACCCTGCCCGGCCTCAACGTGCCGAATCACGACCCGATCAAGCAGAAATTTCAGGATATCTTCCCGGATACCGCCGAAAACAGGCATTGATTGCAGCAGCGTCTTCAGTCTCGGATGCAATGCTTCTGCCTTACCAGGGCCTGTTCACATAAATTCTGGCCGTAGCGAAATAGCCATTTTTGTGCGCTGCAAGGCATTTTGAGCGCAATGTGCTGAATGCACATCAGCGAGAAATAACGCAGCAGCGTGCAAAAATGGCATTTCCCACAGGGCTGT
>JAJRTF010000093.1 GCA_021545585.1 Zetaproteobacteria bacterium | reverse complement strand
TATGGAAAGAGTACATCAAAAATCAGAAGCCACCGCATCCGGATGATGACTTTGAAGTGGTGTAGTCAGTCGGCCGGATGGCCGACCAATCACCGGCTTCCAGCCGTGAAAGGAAGCCACCGGCTTTTAGCCGGTGGTCGTTCACAGGGCCTCCGGGATAGCGCAGGGGTTCGGGCTTTTCAGGGTATCGTTAGCCGTTCATCGCCAGCCAGATCCAGATGCTGACGATGATGGCGGTGGCAAAACAGAAAAAAGCCAGAAATGACATGCCATAAACCACATTCATGCGCTCAACCTTCCAGGCGCGCCAGGCAAACCAGGTGGCAAACAGCCCCAGCGGTACAGATAGCAGGATGAACAGCATCAAAATCATGGCGGCAGGATAGGGGCTGCACATTTTTTGCCAAGCCGTGCAGGATGCCTGCCGTGAGTATGCAATATACGCATGGAGGCAGTGATGCTTAAGTCATTGAAGAAATTATGGCAGCAGGCTGTCGAGTCCCCCGCATCCGGGCGCAAGGCGCATTCGCTGGAGCTGTGTGTGGCAGCGCTGATGGTCGAACTTATGCGTGTGGACGGCAAAATGGAGGCGGCGGAACAGCGGCAGGTACTGAAACAGCTGCAGCAGGGTTTTGAGTTGTCCGCTCAGGCGACGCGAAATCTGCTTGGCGAGGCAAGGCTTGCGACTGATCAGGCGCTGGATATGCACCAGTTTACATCGCGTATCGTCAAAGGCTTCAGCACTGAGGAACGGGTGGATATCCTGCATCAGCTATGGTGCGTGGCCATGGCGGACGGGCATGTAGATCCTTATGAGGAACAGCTTTTACGCCGTGTGGCGGATCTGCTCGGTATCCACCATCGTCGCTACATTGAAGCAAAACTGGCAGCCGGAGATAGCGGCGAATAAAAAAGGGGCTGAAATCAGCCCCTTTTGGGTGCTTTAGATGTTTATCTCAGACGCATTCAGCGCGATAAGCGCATGCCTGAATACCGCAGGTCGGAATCTGCTGGAAGCAGGGGCTGTTACCTTCCGAGGTCTGGAGCAGGTGAATGATTTCAGGCTTGGTCTTTTTGCTGACGCCTTTGACGCCAAGTTCTTTCGCTCTGGCAAGTAATGCTGTTTTGGTGATTTTCATATGCTCTTCCTATGTACCTAAATTTTGTGCGCATATTCACCCATGGCGTACGAATTGCAAGGGTCAGGTTGATGACACGGAGGCATGCGCTGAAGTCGCATCGGATTCATCGCACAATCACGCGGTTGCCGGCGCTTGGGCCGGAATATTAACGGCCAGCAGAGCATGCTTTCCCGGGTCACAGGGGAGCGGGATTTTGACCTGATGGCCGCTACCGGGAGCGACATCCATCGGGCGGCCGTGACGGGCATCCTGCATCGCATCGATGGTAAAGCTGTGATTGCCGTCCGGACAGATCAGTTCGACGGAATCGCCAATACTGAATTTATTCTTTACCACCACCTCGGCCAGGCCTGAAGTTGTATCGTAAGCGGCGATTTCGCCGACAAAACGCTGGCTGAGGAACTGGGAGCTGCCGGTTTCGTAATTCTGCGCAGCGGAGGCGCGTTTGCGGGTGTAAAACCCGTCCGTATAGCCCCGGTTTGCCAGTGCATCGAGCTGGGCAATCAGGCCCTCATCGAACGGCTTGCCGGCTGCCGCATCATCAATGGCCTGCCGATATGCCTGAGCCGTGCGCGCGACATAATAATGCGATTTGGTGCGCCCCTCGATCTTCAGTGAATCCACCCCGATTCCAACCAGTCTCTCGACATGCTCGATGGCGCGCAGGTCCTTCGAATTCATGATGTAGGTACCCTGCTCATCCTCGAAGATCGGCATCTGCTCATCCGGCCGGTTCGGTTCATTGAGTGTGTACACCCGGTCGGCCAGTGGATGGCGTTCGACATGTCCTGTGTCGGCGAATGTCTGGGAAAAGGGCTGCGCATTCAAGCCATCCAACACATGGATCGGAATTACATCACCGCTGACATCCTCGGCGGCCGGTTGCATGCCGTATTCCCAGCGGCAGGCATTGGTGCAGGTGCCCTGATTGGCATCCCGGTGATTGAAATAGCCGGACAGCAGGCAGCGGCCCGAATAGGCGATGCACAGTGCACCGTGCACAAACACCTCGATTTCCAT
This sequence comes from Zetaproteobacteria bacterium, assembly GCA_021545585.1. Taxonomy (GTDB): domain Bacteria; phylum Pseudomonadota; class Zetaproteobacteria; order Mariprofundales; family Mariprofundaceae; genus JAJRVH01. The sequence continues at coordinate 5,199 of JAJRTF010000093.1, read as the reverse complement.
GTCCGGGCATTGCTGGCGGATTTCAGCGACCTCATCCAGCCCGAGCTCGCGTGACAGAATGACACGGCTTACCCCGACCGCTTGCCAGAATTTCACCGCCTGCCAGTTCATCGTATTGGCCTGTACGGACAGGTGAACCGGCATCTCGGGCCAGCGTTCGCGTACCATGGCAATGAGCCCCGGATCGGCCATGATCAGTGCATCCGGCTGCATGTCGATCACCGGCTGCATGTGCTCGAGGTAGCGTTTCAGCTTGTTATTGTGCGGTAGCAGATTGCTGGCGACAAAGAACTTCCTGCCCAGCGCATGCGCCGTATCAATACCGGTCTTCAGATTATCCAGTTGAAAATCATTGTTGCGTACACGCAAGCTGTAGCGCGGCTGACCGGCATATACGGCATCGGCACCATAGGCAAAGGCATAATGCATATTGTGCAGGGTGCCGGCCGGAGCCAGTAGTTCAGGTCTCTTGGTCATCGGTTAATCCATATCCTTTTTCGGGTAATCAAAATCCAGCAGCGTCCCGCCCGGGCCGATCTGCTGCCAGCTGTCGGTGGCGAATGTCAGTGTCACAATGCCGGCCGTAGGCACGTTGTCGATTCCTGCAGCCGGACAAAGACGATTGGCCAGATCGGTAATACCGGGGTTATGCGCCAGAAGAGCCAGCACATCGATATGGTCCGGGGTGTGGCGCACTGTATCCAGCAGTATGGCTGGGCTGGCCAGATATAACTCATCGCGCCATTCAATCTGCTCGACAGGCAAGGCCAGATTCGGGGCCATCAGCCTGGCTGTCTGCATCGCCCGGCAAGCCGGGCTGGCAACACATAGACCCGGAATCAGGCCTCGTCCGGCTGCCCTTCTGGCCATTTCCGGCGCATCCCGGCGACCACGCTCGCTGAGCTCCCGCTCGAAGTCGCTGGCATTCAGGTTGCCCCAGTCGGATTTGGCATGCCGGATTAAAATCAGCGTTTTCATTGCTTCAAGCTCTCCTATGCCTGCGGCAGATTCAAGTTCAACCGCCAGGCCAGCAGGCGAATGGCCGTGGTAATGAGCATGACCGACCAGATGATAGTGCCTGCAGTGCAGTCCAGTTTATCCAGTGTCAGATAGGTCAGGCCACCGATGAGGCTGGCCGATGCGTAAATCTCTTTTTTCAGGATAAACGGGATTTCAGCGACCAGCATGGCTCTCAATACACCGCCGCCTGTAGCGGTGAGCATGGCAATGAACAGGATGCCGACACTGCCGAGGCTCGCCTGATCGGCGACCCATGCACCAACCAGTGTAAACACGCCCAGGCCGATGGCATCAAAGCCGATCAACCAGTATTCCTGCTCACGTATGGTTCGGCCCCAGAAAAAAGCAGCGATGCCGACAAGTATGGCAATCAGTAGATAGGTCTGATCGGCAAAGGCAGCCGAAGGATGGCGGCCAATCAGCGCATCGCGCATCATGCCGCCGCCCAGTGCCGTAACCACGGCCAGTACCACTGCCCCCATCAGATCCAGCTTCCGGGTCAGGGCGCGCAGTGCGCCAGTGAGGGCGAAGACGGCTGTACCGAACAGATCCAGAAAATGTACGGCAGGCGGTAATGGAACAGCAGTGATCACGTAAACCTCGCTAGGCAGCCTGTTTTGGCCGGGCGCGAACCATAACCATGCAAGGCCGGCATTCAAGTACCGTAAACATTATGCATCAAGGCCGGCAACATAGCCGGATGACCAGGCCCACTGGAAATTGAATCCGCCCAGATGGCCGGTCACATCCACGACCTCCCCGATGAAATACAGGCCATCCACCTTACATGCCTGCATGGTTTTTGAGGACAGCTCACGGGTATCCACGCCGCCAACCGTCACTTCGGCCGTGCGATAGCCCTCGCTGGCGGCCGGTTTGAGCTGCCAGTGGGTCAGCGATGCGGCGATGTGCTTTTGCTGTTTGTCCGATAGCTGTTTCAGGGGCTGATTCGGCAACTTCAGTGAAGTTATCAGTAGCTGCACCAGTCGTTTGGGCAGCAATCCGGCCAGTACATTATCCACTCGCATGTTGGGGTGTTGTTGTGTCCGGTCTGCAAACCACTGCAACAGATCAAGGTCCGGAAGCAGATTGATATCGAGTGCATCGCCCGGTTGCCAGTAGGATGAAATCTGCAACACGGCCGGGCCGGAAATGCCTCGGTGGGTAAACAGCAATGCCTCCCTGAAAGACTGATTCCGACAGCGAATGCGCGCATCGACCGAGATGCCAGCCAGCGATTGCAGGGCATCCTTTTCCGGGCCGGTGAAGCGCAGCGGTACCAGACCGGCCACCGGGCTGATGATGCCGAGGCCGAACTGCCGGGCAATATCGATGCCAAAGCCTGTGGCTCCCATCCTGGGAATCGACAGACCGCCGGTGGCGATGACCAGTGATCTGCAGCAAAAATCACCGTGACTGGTAAGCAGCTGGAAATCATGGTCTTTTTTTACACTCAGGACCTCGGCATCCAGTTGCAGGCGTACGCCATATCTGCGACAGGGCTCAAGCAGGAGTTCTAGAATATCGCGTGTCGAATGGTCGCAGAACAGCTGGCCATGTTCGCGTTCGTGCCATGCAATACCATGCTTTTCGACCAGCGCCAGAAAATCGGCAGCCGAAAAGCGAGCCAGCGGGCCTTTACAGAAATGCGGGTTTGCGGATATAAAGTTCCCGTCAGTCGTGTGAAGATTGGTGAAATTGCAGCGGCCGCCGCCGGAAATCAGGATCTTTTTGCCCGCCTGATCAGCATGGTCAAGAAGCAGCACCGATTGGCCGCGTTCGGCAGCCGTACCTGCACACATCAGACCGGCAGCTCCGGCGCCGATGATGATGACGTCATAGTTCTGCATCCGGGGATTGTCGCAGGGGCCGGCATCAGTGCAAGGGTGAGGATATTTCATCATTTTTTCATGCATCCGGTTTATCATGGCATATGGTTCTGGAGGCTTTATGCAGCAATTATCCGCCAATCAATGGCTTATGCGCTTTTTCGGCTCAGCCCTGATCATGATGATGGCGGCTCCGGGCGGCGCCGGAGCTGAGACGGAGACAACAGCGATGGCTACTTTTGCCGGCGGCTGCTTCTGGTGCATGGAGCATCCGTTTGATGAGTTGAACGGCGTACTGTCGACCACGTCCGGCTATACGGGCGGGCACAAGGATAATCCGACATATCATGAGGTTTCAGCCGGCGGTACGGGGCATGCTGAAGCGGTACAGGTGGTTTACGACCCGGCCATAGTCAGTTACGAGAAACTGCTCGATGTATACTGGCATAATATTGATCCGACGACTGCCAATCGCCAGTTTTGCGATACCGGTACGCAGTATCGCCCGGCCATCTTCTATCATGATGGGCGGCAAAAGGCGCTGGCCGAAACGTCAAAAGAACGCTTGCAGCGAGAGAAAAGCTTTGACGGTGATATCGTTGTGGAAATAACCCCGGCAAGCACTTTTTATGCTGCCGAGGACTATCATCAGGATTATTATCTGAAGAACCCGATCCGCTATAAATTCTATCGTTACAACTGCGGCCGTGACCGGCGTCTGAGTCAGCTGTGGGGTGAGGTGAAGCATGAATAGACGTCAGTTCATCAAGCTGTCGGTGCTGGCCGGCCTGTCTCTTGCGACTGTACCGTTTATCAAACCGGCCCGGGCCAGGCATTCAGGGAGTGCTGATATGGTTGAACGAATCCATAAATCCGATGCTGAATGGCGTCAGTTACTGACTCCGGAGCAGTTTGATGTGTTGCGCCGGGAAGGTACCGAACGTCCCTTTAGCAGCAGTCTGAACAAACAGTACGATGAGGGCACCTATGTCTGCGCTGGCTGCGAATTACCTCTGTTCACCTCGGCAACGAAATTTGACAGCGGCACCGGCTGGCCGAGCTTTTTTGCGCCGATTGAGGGGCATACCGAAACAAAGCGTGACTTCAAAATGATTCTGCCGCGTACCGAATATCATTGCACCCGCTGCGGCGGCCATCAGGGCCATGTGTTTGAGGATGGCCCGAAGCCAACCGGTCAGCGCTGGTGTAATAACGGCGTGGCACTGAAGTTTATTCCAGCCTGACACGGTAAGCTCCCTTCAAGGGAGCAGTCGCTGTTTTTTCCGTCGGCTAGAAATTTACCACCAGCGTAATCGCCGTCTCGATATCCAGTTTTTTGGTATTGAGCGGCACCTGGCTGTGATGGGTCAGGGAAAGCGAGATCTTGCTCGACAGGTGCGAATTCAGTGCTGTCTGCAGTGCGGTGACGGATTTCGATGTCCATTCCTCGGCACCACCCTCGGTGTTCAGCTCTTCGGTCAGTTTTGATGCCTCGCTGAAGTGCCAGGCCGTGTCGGTGGAGGCGCGGGCAACGGTTTCGGAGGTCGAGGTGTGATCGGTCCGCCTGCTTTGACGCAAACCGCCACCGATTTCGGCTTTCCACTCGAAGCTATCGGTCTTGATCAATTGACGGCCGTAGCCGACAGTTTCACTGGTACGCTTCCTGAAACCTGCAAAGCGGTCACTCTCGAAGCTGAGGCGGGTAAACAGATAATCGCGCTTGGTTATTTTCCGGTCGCCCTGCAGGCTGGCATCGTATTTTTCAGCTGTGGTGATGTGATTGGCTGATGAGTTGATGGCATTGCCGTTGATGGTGATGCGCCATAAATCGCTTTCATACACGGTCCTGGCCTTGGCATTGATGGTCAGGGTGTGGGTGTTGCCGGAAGTTTGCACGGCACCAAGCTCGATATTGTTTTTCCAGGCCGACGCATCGGCAGCTGGTGCGTCGGCAGCGAAGGCCGGCGCACAAAAACAGCATGTGCAGAGAAGGGCGGAAACATATCGAAACATGGGAACTCCTTGGCTTTGACTGGCGGGGCATGATAGGAATATCCCGGCTGAAGGCCAGTGATTAAAAGTCGCCGAGGCGATCGCTGTCTTTTATCGGGGGGTGTAATCCATACCCCGGTCCGTGCGTAATTCGGACTGTAGCTGCTAAAATGACGTGCGAGAATGTGTCTTGCCAAGTGCTGGAGGTACTTTATGCCACTGCTGTCCGGTTAAGGAATCCGGGGTGATAAAAAAGGTCTGAATTCCCAAGGGATATGGTAGATTTATTGTGATTGAGACAGCAAATCTACGCTCCGGAGCATTCAGACCATGAAGCATGCTAACACGGTTTTTCATC
>JAJRTF010000092.1 GCA_021545585.1 Zetaproteobacteria bacterium | reverse complement strand
CATACCATTACGGAGGGAGAAGCTAGCCAATTGGCTGGTGAGCCCGTTATGCTGCATATTATGTTGTAGTTCCCTCTCTCACCCCGGATAGCTACAATGGCACCGCTTCTGATTTCTTCCGATTGCTGGTTGTAGTTCCCTCTCTCACCCCGGATAGCTACAATAAGCGCACGTTTGTTCACAAGTGGAGTAGTGTTGTAGTTCCCTCTCTCACCCCGGATAGCTACAATTGATAACAGACATATTCTGCAAGAATGACCGTTGTAGTTCCCTCTCTCACCCCGGATAGCTACAATGCCATTCGTAAGGCTGCCGGATGGACGGTGGTTGTAGTTCCCTCTCTCACCCCGGATAGCTACAATCAGCGGATTTGTCGCAGCGCTTGATATCGAGTTGTAGTTCCCTCTCTCACCCCGGATAGCTACAATTGCTTTTTTTACTTGGTTGGTGTGTTTACTGTTGTAGTTCCCTCTCTCACCCCGGATAGCTACAATTACATGGCCCGCAAACCTTTGCCCCACTTACAGCGGGGCAAAGGTTTGCATTCAAAAAAGCATGTCAAAATAGTAATATTTGATTGCTGTTGAGCTTTTTTTCCTGAATTTTCGGCTTGCCAACCAGCATTTTCATGCTGGCAAATTGTTTTTCTGTCACAGTCAGACTTCGCACCGACCCGGCCGGGGGCAGGTTCGCCTCCAGTCGATTCAGGTGTTTTTTCTCGGCATCAAGGCCATTCACCACCCGCCCGTATACCGACCATTGCAGCATGTCATAGCCATCGTTAAGCAGGAAACGACGAAACAGCGTGTAGGCTCTTTTTTCGGCCTTGGTCACCGTCGGCAGGTCAAAGAAGACTATCAATCGCATAAAACGCCGAGTCGCCAAACTCATGGTTAATTTTCAGCAACGTGCTGCTCAAGCTCGATAAGTACCGGTAGTTCAAGCAGCTTTTCACTGCCCCGCTCCAGAACCCTTGCCAGGCTCTCGATACTCTGTTCGATGGCGGAAAGCACCGACATCCTGCCACGCGACATTTCAACATCGACATTGAGCAGCGAAACCAGCGCTGCCTTGTCGGCAGGCGTTAAATCACGTAAATCATCATCTCGATGTGATGCAACATAAAGATCAATCACAGGGCGGAAAGGCTCAATGATGTCATCGGCAAGATTAAAAGCATTCTGTTCGCTGGCATGCTGGAGGCCGAGAGAGGGGAAAAAACCATGCGCAACCAAGCCCCGCGCAATGGCGCCACGCAAGATTGCATAACCATAATTAAGCGCTGCATTCGGCCAGATCAACTGGCTTCGCCGGAAATGGCTTCCGAATAGCCGGCTAAAATAGAAGGCTGCCGCCGTACTCTCCATCATGGTGGAATCACCGGAACGAACCTGCCGGACAAAAGATGCCATCTTCTTTCCTCCTTCCGCACCTGCCAAATCAAGAGATAAACCCTGATTGGCAATCTTCTGCCGCACGATGGCCGCCCATGTCTGCTTGGCAAGCGGGCGAGAAAGCGCAAGCTGCTTGCGCAACATGCGGGTGGATCGTGAATGTTGAAGATAGGGCAGAAACACGCCATTTGGATGGTACGTATCATCGGTGGCAAACAGGCTAATGCCATACTCGCCGCAGGCTGACAGAACCGGGTGGGTGAGACTGATTTCGCGGTGATTGAGGACAATGATGGCGATATCCTCGAAGGGAACGCGTACCGATTGCTCCTGCCTGATTAGCAGCGAAAACTTTTCACGCTGCAACCGGGCCGGGCGCGAGATAACGACGCTACGCCAGCTCACGCCTAGTCTCCGGTGGGGCCGGATAGATATTGCCTAGCACATCGACGTTATATTTTTCAACATTAGCAGCGGTTTTAACGCCAATGCCTTCTATCAACCCTCGCTTATCATTCGGCAGAACCTTGTTTGGGTTTTTCTCAAACAGTCGCTTGCTTGTTGTTTTATCACCAAATGCGAGCCGGTCATGTAATGCGATGCTCACTGTACCAGTACCACTATGGCAGCTACGATAATACCCCATCATTGTTTCACCACTCTTATGCGTAATTTGAACCAAATCATTTGAGTACAGTGAAAAAAGAAATGCGTAGTTTTCATCCATCTCTGTCCATTTTTCTTCATTCTTGAAGGCCACAATCGCCTTGTTGGGAAGCCCTGTTACGGCGTGATGCACATAGACCGGCACAATATGGAACTTTTTGTTTGTTTTATGGCGGAATACATCCACCCGCAGCATGGTGTCATTTTTGGCAACACCACCACGCACCGGAATGCCGGAGAGCTTGTCTATCACCATCGTAACGGTGCGAACAACAGGGCCCGTAGGATTGCCCTGCTTATCCGGCTTCCTCGGCAGGGCACGCAATCTGGCAATCTCGGCCTTCTCTTCCGCAGTCAGCTCTCGCTTATCCTTGCCCCGCCCGGCTCCAGCCTCAATGGCTTTTGCCCGTTTCTCCCGTGCATCCTTGCCTTCCAGCCATGAGCGAAGATAATCGTAGAGCTTTTTGTTGCGATGTTGATCAATCAGCTTGTCCACATCGGCAGGCTTGAGGCTGGTAACGGCTACTTTCTGTGTCACGCTTCCTTTTTCCTTTAGCGCTTCCGGCTGACCATAGATCGTCTCTTTATGTGCCGCGCCGCTGTTGCGCCGCTGCGGAGCCCGGGATACAAAAAGCGGCCTTAGCGCCTCTATATCTTCCTGTGGATAGGTGCCCAGATTCTCAGCCACAGCTCTCAGTTCATCCAGGTTGTCGATATTAAGGCGGGCAAGAAGCTCCTGCCGGAAATGATTCCAGGGCATCGGAAAATGATTGAGTATTTCGCCGGTTTTGGAATCGACCTTTTCGATATGCTCGCGGACGTTTTGCAACTCTTTTCGCCGGGAATAATCCGACATGCGTTTAACCATGCCATGACTGCATGCCGCCACTACTGCTGCATCCAGTGCATGATGCCGGTCGCTTTCACTGCGAACCTTGTTGATACCCCAGCGGAAACGAAGTAATGAAGTAAGCTGACCGCTCACAACCACACAACGTTTGGCATCGCTGTCTTCATGAAGTTGCAGGTATTGCTCCACATAGTTCTTGAAAAAACGGCAGATGTAACGGGTGTCATTGAGATTGCGCTCTCTGAAGCCCTTCGCTTCTGATTCACCGAAATCCTTTTTAAGCAAGCGATTACGCTTGGCCTGCCTGTATACCTTGTTTCCATTCACAAAGGCCTCAAACAGACGCCATTGTTCACTATCGCTTATGCCATCTAGGTATTCATACGGCGTCCGGTTTCCTTTGTTACGATTTTCGTTGGTTAGCACCAACACCCTGTTGTTCTTGCTGTCGTCAAAACTGCGTGAATAAGGCAAAGCATGATCGACCTCGGCATAGCCCTGATCGTTCAGCACACGATTGAGATCAAGAGCTTCAAGCGAATAGGCGCACTTGCCCTGCTGCTCCCGATAGAGCATGTATTTCTCGAACTGCTTTCCTTTAGGTTCAAATCCGAATTCCCTGGCGAAATCTGCCCGAGCTTTTTCGTTTCTCGTCCGGTAATCCGCCTGTGCTCGTTCAATCTTTCTTCGTTCATCGATTGGACGGGACAAGTCCCGCGCCATTTCGATATGCGCCGCATGCGGCGGGCCATATTTTCGGATCAGGGCATTCACCACCTTGCGCGACTGATTCAGCGCCCGAAGCACCACCGGATTGCGCGGAATATCCATCTCCTCGTTGAAAATCAAACGCCCGTCCTTATCCCGGCCTGCATAGAAGGATGGCAGGTACTTTGCCTTGGCAGCGTCACCAATCGGATCGGGCAGGCTATGATGGTATTCAGCTTCTACGCAGGCTTCATCGTAGCGAAGGCCCTTTTCCATTTCCGGCACAATCTTGCGTAATGCTGCAAGCGACAGGTTGCTGAACTTGTCGAAGCGAATAAGCTGTAAGGCGTCAATCATTTTCTCCTTGTTAGGAAGTTCGAGCTTATCGAGTTCACGTTCCACTTCATCATCTTCCTTGTACACGGAAAGCGTCCATGCAATGCTATCAAGCAAATCCGGTTGCCCTTCCAACGCTGCATCAGCCATCAGCCTCCATTCGGCCTCCAACCCTGCGCTTACGAGCGTTTTTCGTAACGCCTGCCATGCCGGTAGTTTTACAATCGCTGCTGTTTCCGGATTTTTGACCTTTTCCTCAACCCTTTGGCGCTCACTCGGGTAGGACAGCCCTGCAAACCTGTATCCATCCTTTTCCAAGTGTCCAGCTTTTACCAGTGCGCTGCCAAGTTGTTTGTAGGTGAAATCACCGGCCTGCTGATAGGGATGCCAGATGGCAATTCGCCTTTCTTCATCATTTAATTTGCGAATCGAGCCATTTTCCACGATGCGTAAATTGTTAATGCGCGTAAGCAGCACATGACGCTCGGCAGTAAAGCTGGCTTTGGGTGCGCGGTATTCGCTTTTCTCGAAAGTACAGTGTCCCAGCATTTTAAGTAGGGCTTCCCCTGAAATCGCCGGTTTTTGCGACCAGAAGAGACCACTCTTTTTATCGCCGCTGCCGAGAATCTTGGTTTCCAGTGTTTTATCCGCATGCGGGTTGCCGAAAACCCGTTGTTTGCTGAATAGTTCCTTTAACTCGTCTCCCAGCAATTCACGGGAAAGAGCCTTGCTGTAATCGCCCTGTTTATTGCGTTGGGCTTCGGGAAACTCCTTGAGCACCATCTCGGCAGCTGTGCGATAGTTTTTCTCCTGCATCAGCCGCTTTGTTTCAGCTAGCCCCTGTTTGACTTTGCCGCCTTCCTTATCGTTATCGGCTGCTTTGGCTTCCGCCTTACTGACCCAGTGAAAACCGCGATGCTTGCAAAGGTGATAAATCACTCGCGCCCACTCTTCATTACTCAGTTGCCGGTCAAGCGCTTCCACCCGCAGGCGCCAAAGGTTGGGCGTTTTGAATCCCTTTTCCGGCGGACGCTTGAGGGTTTCAACATCGGGGATCAGCCATTCTCGCTTCAACAATCGAGCCAGCTTCGTAAGCCGCCATGCCCGACGACGCAAACGGCGCCGCGCAAGCCTCGCCATACGCCGCGACAGATTCAGTGATTCGCCCTCTTTCGCTGTCTCTGCCTTGTCAAAACACCGCACTCCGAGATCAACGATGCGATTTTCTCCAAGCACTGCCCACCCCACCGAAGCGATACCAATATCGAGACCAAATACAAATTTCTCTGATGAACTTTGCTTGACTGCCATAGGGCTTCCTCCTACGTTTACACCTGATTGTAGTTATCCGGGGTGAGAGCCGTTACTACAATAAAGAATCGAAAGATTCTGTATCCGCCCGGTGGAGAAATCCGCCGGGCTTTTTCTTTCCCAACTCACAGTATAGCCATTATTCAATTGCAGTATATGCATTCCCGCAAGATAAGTTACTGCAATACCCAAACCGATCTTGAATTAACTTTTACAGACGTATAGTTAATGGCTCTCCGCTTTTGGCGGTTAACAGGCATTCACCTGCCAGTGTCCACATTGTGTTATAACGGATGGCAGATTGGTTTACAGCACTAAGACAGGCTGTGAAAGGGGGGGCGTGATATGGTTTCGATATTTGATGTTTTGAAAGTCATGATTGTCTGGAGCCTCACCTTTGGCGCCACATATCTGGCATGGGCATTACTGGGTACTATCGGGGTATTCGTGTTTTACATACTGTTTGCAGGGCTTACGAGCGCGGCCGGATTGACCGCGCTCGAAATGGCTTGCAAACACCTGTGCTCCAAAAAGAAGCCCGGTGTGAGGCCCTAAATAGCCTTTAGCCGCTGTACTGCCGCCTGCATTTCCGCATGCTTGGCGCGTGCTTCATCCAGTTCGGTCTGTACCTTGGCCACCACATCAGCCGGAGCATTATTGCGGAACTTCGAATTGCCGAGTTTCATTTCACCCTTGGCGATATCCTTGTCCAGGCGTGTCATATTCTTCTCCAGCCGCGCCAGCTCTTCCCCGACATCAACAAGGCCTGCCAGCGGCAGATATACCCGCGATGAAACCAGCGGCGCAACCGCTGCAGCTTCCATCTCCGCACCTTCATCCAGCCACTCCAGCGTCTCCAGACGGGACAGATTCATCATCAACCCCTGCTGAGTCTGTAATTCAGCCCGTTCGACAGCATTCGAGGCAATAGATGCAGCAATACGTTTGCCGGGGTTCACATTCATCTCACCGCGAATCGAACGAATGGCCGAAACCACTTCGATCATCTTGCGCATACGCGACACGGACTTCTGATCATGATCCCCGCGTATCTGATGCCAGTGATCGGTAATCAGCCGCGCATCCGGGCCATGCAGAGTCTGCCACAGGGTTTCAGTGATGAATGGACAAATCGGATGCAGCAGGCGCAACCATCCTTCAAGGGCGGTTAACATCACCACCTGCGTTTCGGCCCTGGCCACTTCATCATCGCCATACAACGACACCTTGGCCGCCTCGACATACCAGTCGCAATAGGTTCCCCAGATAAAGTTATACAATGCTCCGGCCGCTTCATTGAAACGATACTCGGTCAGCGCCTTGTCCACCTCAGTAGCCATGGCATCAAGCTCGGCCAGAATCCAGCGGTTCACATCGTTCTCAGGACGCAGCATCGCATCGGGAACCGCATCACCACGGTTCATGAACACGAAACGCGCCGCATTCCATATCTTGTTCATGAAGTTGCGATTGGACTCGATGCGATGGGTATCCAGCTTCACATCACGGCCCGGAGTAGCCATGTGCGCCAGCGTGAAACGCAGCGCATCCGCGCCGTATTTTTCCGACATTTCCAGCGGATCAATCACATTACCCTTGGACTTGGACATCTTCTGACCTTCGGCATCGCGGATCAGCGCATGGATGTAGATATCCCTGAACGGGACTTCACCGGTGAATTTCAGCCCCATCATGATCATGCGGGCCACCCAGAAGAAAATGATGTCAAAACCGGTGACTAGCACATTGGTCGGATAAAACCGCTCCAGCTCCGGTGTCTTGTCCGGCCAGCCCAGCGTCGAGAACGGCCACAGACCGGATGAAAACCATGTATCCAGTACATCTTCGTCCTGTGCGATCCCGGCCGAACCACAACCCTCGCAGCATTCCGGGGTTTGCCTGGACACAGTGATATGCTCGCAGTCCTCGCAATACCAGGCCGGAATACGGTGCCCCCACCATAGCTGGCGCGAAATGCACCAGTCCTGAATATTACGCATCCACTCGAAATAGGTCTTTTCCCAGTGCTGCGGCACAAAACGAATATCGCCGTCTTCAACCGCCTTGATGGCCGGATCGGCCAGCGGCTGAATCTTCACATACCACTGATCGGTCAGATAAGGCTCCAGCACCGCATGCGACCGGTCACCGCGCCCGACCGGATGCGCATGCGGCTCGATCTTGTGCAACAGGCCTTCAGCTTCGAGATCAGCCACGACATGCTCACGCGCCTCGTAGCGCTCCATACCACGGTACTTCTCGGGCACTTCCCCGCAATCAAGCATATGCGCCTGCGGGGTCAGGATATTGATCAGCGGCAGATCATGGCGTTTGCCGACATCGTAATCGTTAAAATCATGGGCCGGCGTTATTTTCACACAACCGGTTCCGAACTCCCGATCCACATAGGTATCGGCAATCACCGGAATCCTTCGCTCGGTCAACGGCAACAGCAGCTCGCGGCCGATCAGATGCCGATATCGCTCATCCTGCGGATGCACAGCCACGGCCGCATCGCCGAACATGGTTTCGGGACGTGTGGTGGCGACAATCACATGTTGCGAGGGGTCATCAGCAAAGGGATAACACATGTGCCACATATGGCCATCTTCGTCCTCGTGCTGAACCTCAAGATCGGACACGGCTGTTTCCAGTACCGGATCCCAGTTGACCAGCCGCTTGCCGCGATAGATCAGCCCTTCCTCATGCAGGCTGACAAATACCTCGCGCACCGCACGGCTCAGGCCCTCGTCCAGCGTAAAGCGCTCCCGCGACCAGTCGCAGGAGGCGCCGAGACGTTTCAACTGGTTGACGATGGTGCCCCCGGAATGCTCCTTCCAGTCCCACACACGATCGAGAAAACGCTCGCGGCCAAGATCGCGGCGATGCACCCCCTCCTTGTCGAGCAGGCGCTCAACCACCATCTGCGTGGCGATACCGGCATGATCGGTTCCGGGCTGCCACAGGGCCGGCTTGCCCTTCAGGCGCTGCCAGCGGATCAGGGTATCCTGAATGGTAAAGGTAAACGCATGCCCCATATGCAGGCTGCCGGTCACATTCGGCGGCGGAATGACAATGCAGTACGCATCATCGCCTGCAGCATTTGTATTCGGCTGAAACGCTTCGGAATTCAGCCACTGTTCATTAATCGCAGGCTCGACCGCCTGCGGCTCATAGGTTTTGGCTAGCTCTTGCTGGCTCATTGTTTGTTCCTTCTCCTCATGGGCAGAGGCCTTCCCGGCCTAAGCCGGAGTTTATCATCAATCCCGACGCGGCTTACGTTTGCCTCGCTTGTTGGCCTTTTTCATCGCTTTTTTCACACTGGCTTCGATCAGTGCCGGCAACACATCCTCAATCCGGCGCGCCACCCGCTCGCTAATGGCCTCTTCCCAGGCTTCCGGCATATTCTCCGGCAAGCTTTGATCTGCAAGCGCCTTATCATCCTGCACATCTGACCCGCCGTCATCCGGCTGTGCAGCGGCCATGGGCGCCGGCACATGCTGATCAAAAGGCAACGCATTCTGATGATCCTCGATCATCATGTCTTCGGTTAATATGACTACTCCGGCTCCATGCGCCTCAGGCAGATCCGGCGCGGGCGCAAACAGATCGGGGGTGTTCGTTGCCACGGCCTGCTCAGCGGACAGATATACAACCCTGGGGGCCGGCGCAGCATCATCACCGTTCCCCGAAAGACCGGCCTCTTCCCCGCCGCTGTCGTCAGACTCTGCCGTGTCGGATTCAGGCATCTGCTCATCGGCCGCCTCACCCGGCTCGGAGCCGGTTTCATTGACCGGGGCTGTATCATCTTCGGGGTCAGCCTCCGACACGGGTACATCCGCTTCCCTTCCGGCTGTTTCAACAACAGACTCTTCCTCAGGCGGCACATCGCCTTCATCTACCCCGCTGTCGCCATGAGCATCCTCTTCCGCCACGACTTCAGAAGCCGGCTCACCGTCCCCTTCGGCTACTTCAGCATCCGGAGCGGTTTCACTGCCCTCGGCCATCACCTCTGCTCCGTCATCTGCACAGGGCGCCTGCGCATCGGCATCGACTGCATCTGCCTGCTGCTGTTCGGGCACCTGATTAAAGGCCAGTACGGCGGCGGCCAGATCCGATTCAAGAGGATCGGATGCATCCGCCTCCCCTGCCCCGGCGGGTTCGCCGGCGCCCGCTATATCCTCATGCGCATCGCCCGTATCATCCTGCTCAGGCACAGCATCTTCCAGACCCGCCTGCCCTTCGTCCCCAACAGCGGCTTCTTCGCCTGCGGCAAACAGGGCATCAAGGCCCAGATCTTCATCCTCAGACGCCTGCTCTTCATCGGCCCGGGCATCATCATGCACGGCAGGCCGGGCGTCATCATTGCCGATACCGGTGTCCTCAAGCAGCTGGTCAAGACTGGCGAGAATTTCTTCTATGCTGGGTTCGTCTGCCATCCCGTTATGCTAATGATCCGAACATGCGGGGCAAGCCATCAATGGAATCGATATCTCCGCCCCCGTCAGGTTTAAAAAGGAATGCGCAGGGCCTTGCATAAAAAGCGCATGAAAGGCGTTGCCGCCATGAAATAATCGCTGGCCAGCTGGTCAAATCCGTCCTGCTCGACCAGCGCCGGAGGCAGATAGGCGAAGGCAATAAAATCCTTGCGCCTGAGATCATCAAGCAGCGGGTGCTCAGCCGAAAAACCGCGCGGCGGCCGCTTCAGGCTTTCACCACCCAGCGAAAACCAGCGCCTGAACCCTGCATCATCGCGTGCCGCCAGCCACGCCGCGGGATCTGTATCGACAGCCTGACGAATGCGGGTCAGTGCCTCGCCGGGTGGACGCCAGAGACCGACGCCTACAAACACGCTGCCGGTGCTGATATGCACATAAAAGCCCGGCGCATGCACATCCTTGCCCAGAGCATGACGGAACTGGATGCCGATATTCGTTTTGTAAGGTGTTTTATCCTTGCCGAAGCGGGTGTCACGATAAACGCGCATCAATGAGCCGCCCGTCCTGCGTGCATCGGCAACAAAATGCGGCGCTATGTCAACCAGACGCGGCTGCATCGCTTCGATAAAATTGAGCGCCGGTGCCCTGACCACATCTTCGTACTGCTGTTTGTGTTCCTGAAACCAGTCACGCTTATTATTTTCAGCCAGCAGACTCAAAAATTCGAACGTGGCTCCGGAAAAAAAGACGGCCACCGCCTAAATCCTCTGATCAAATACACCGAGTTCAACACCGCAGCATTCGAACCATGCCTGCGCGGCCGGTATCATGATTTGCCTTCCAGATAGGTCGGCTCCAGTCCCATCTGACGATAGGTGCGAAAGCGCTCGCGCGCCGCCTGCTTCAGGCTCTCATCCCAGCCATCGACAAAATCGACAAGATGGGCAAAGCCGGAGATATCCGAGGGAATTTCCAGGCCGCCGTTGATCAACACCTCGGCCTGATTATCCCTGAGTACTTCGGTGGCCAGCAGGATAGGCTGACGACTATTTTCCTCCGTATCGGCTCCGGCCACGCCATGTGCCAGAAAAGATTCCGGATGTATCGTCCACAGGCGTTCATCAAGTTGGGCCTTGAATACGGCATCCGGACAAAGCACCAGCACATGCGGCTTCAAACGACCGCGGCGCAGCAATAATCTGGCAATACCTTCCACCCGGTCCGGCGTTTCGAGCAACTCGAAATGCACCATGAGATCGGCCTGTGGCGTTGTCTGTCCGGGCTCAGTCATGCTTTACCCTTGCCTTCCA
Organism: Zetaproteobacteria bacterium; assembly: GCA_021545585.1. Classification (GTDB taxonomy): domain Bacteria; phylum Pseudomonadota; class Zetaproteobacteria; order Mariprofundales; family Mariprofundaceae; genus JAJRVH01. Next base: position 39,134 of record JAJRTF010000092.1, on the reverse strand, counting down.
TTCCTGCATCAACAGCACCAGTGCCGCGACGGGCAGCAGCAGGGCCAGCGGCTGTGCCGTGGATGGCTGCACGTGATAGCCCAACCCCAGCACGACCGCCTCCACAGCCACGATAAGCCCGGTGATCTTCCAGGACCACGGTGAGGTCTGCCAACACTCAACCGGCCATGCGGCTGAAATACGCCAGAATAGCCACATGCATGCCACACCCAGTAAAAGACCGGCCAGCACATCAAGCGGGAAATGTACTCCGCCATAAACGCGCCCGATGGCAGCCAGTAAAAACACACCGGCGCCGGCCCAGCCGCGCCAGTCGCGCAGTGACCAGAGAAGCAATGCAGCCAGCAGCATCACACCATCGCTGGTGGCATGGCCGGATGGAAAGGAATGCGATTGCAGGGCTGCGCCCAGTACATGCACATGCTCAAGCACGGCCGGCGGGCGCGGCATGTCGAACAGGCGTTTCAGCATCTGGGCCAGCAGGCCGGAAACAATAAATGCAGCCAGTGCCGCCATGCCCAGACGCAGGCGAAACAACATCAGCACGGCACACAGCAGGGCAACAATCAATCCATCGCCGAGACCGGAGATCAGTCCAAACACGCCATCAAGCCATGTGCTGTGTGCATCGTTTACAAAACGGAACATAAAATGATTCATATCGGAGAACGACATGGCTGCGAACCTAGCAGGGCTGCTTCAGGATGCTACCGGCAGCCCGATGGCAAATGTCTGCAGCAACAAAAGGAGGTCGGCCATGGCCGACCTCCCTGTTCACGCCCCGGCAGACGCCATGCACTGCTATGTTCAGCTTCGTTTCTGCAGATAATCCAGAACCAGCCGCACACCGGCGCCCGTTGCGCCGACGGGAGAAATATCGGTTCCCTTCATATTCCAGGCCGTGCCGGCAATATCCACATGCGCCCACGGGATATCATCCACAAAACGGGACAGGAAGCAGGCGGCGGTAATCGTTCCGGCCTCACGCCCGCCGATGTTGCGGATATCGGCTATCTCGGACTTGATCTGCTCCTGATATTCCTCATACATCGGCAACTGCCAGACGCGGTCATGCGTGTGATCGCCGGATTTCTTCAGCCCCCTGATCAGCTTGTCATTATTACCCATCAGGCCACTGGCCTGAGCGCCCAGTGCAATCACACAGGCACCGGTCAGCGTGGCAAAATCGATGATTTCGGCCGGCTTCTGCTCGGCGGCATAGGCCAGTGCATCGGACAGAATAATGCGCCCCTCGGCATCGGTATTCTGCACCTCGATGGTCAAGCCCTTGTAGCTTGTAACAATATCGCCCGGTTTATAGGCCGCTGCACCCAGCATGTTTTCTGTTGAAGCAATCACGCCGAGCAGGTTGAGCGGCAAACCCATGCTGATAGCCGCCTTGAAGATGCCCAAAACAGCCGCTGAACCGCACATATCAAACTTCATTTCGTCCATCTGGGCTGCCGGCTTGATCGAAATACCGCCGGCATCGAAGGTCAGTCCCTTACCGACCAGCGCCACAGGCTTATCCGCCTTTTTACCGCCGGCATACTCAAGCACGATGAAGCGCGGCTCTTTGGCAGAGCCCTGATTGACGGCCAGCAAGGCGGTAAAGCCGGCTTTCTCGATGGCCTTTTTATCCATCACCGTCACCTTCAGCTTCTTATGTGAAAGGGAGGCCGCCTGTTCTCCCAGCCATTCAGGGATACAGACATTGCCAGGCTCATTGGCCAGATCGCGGGCAAAGTTCGTACCTGCGGCAATCGCCCGGGCACGCATGACTGCCGTCTCGGCAGATGCCAGAGCTTTGCGGGATTCAATCATGATAGTGGCCGAACGCAGTTCACGGGTGTTCTTCTTTTTCTGGCTCTGATATTTATCAAAGCGGTATAAGCCCAGCTGAATGCCTTCGGCCACAGCCTGCACCTTGTCTGCAAGGCTCGCGCCGCGCACTGAAAGTTCAGTCAGATACATGGAAATATCGCGTGACCCGCCACGCTCAAGCTGCCGGGCAACCCTGGCGGACAGCCTTCTGAGTCCATCCAGACTCAGCCCCTTCTCTTCGCCTGCCCCGGCAAAAACGATGCGCTGGCTGAAGCTGCCCTCGACTTCATAAAGCATGCCGATATCGCCGAATTCGCCCAATTGATCGAATTTACGAAGATACTGGGAAATGGTCTTGCCCGTGCATGCCTGCAATGCCCTGCCTGATGCGGTTAGCTTCCTGCCGGCAAGAATCGGGAGTACAACGGCATCATCGCGCTGCTTGGCAGCCGCGCCTGCCTTTACATTGATTTTGATCATTGAAAACCTCACTCGTAAACTTCATATGTCTTTCTGGAAACGGAAAAGCATATTTTTCGGCTGAGAACCATAACCTTTTCCAAGACTTATAAAAGGGCCCGTAAAACATCCAGTCCCCTTTGTGCAGCGTGTGCATATATCCCGCAGCAATCACAGGCCGATGCTATCGCTGATGAAAATCCAGAATGGCCTTCCCGTTCTCGATCACCAGCCTGCTCCAGCAGCTATAGGGCATGGCAAACTGACGGGTTGCTGCAATGGGGGCGCCGAGCGCTATGGCCAGCAGCATGCGCAGGCTGCCCGAATGGGAAATAACCAGCAGATGATGATGCTTCTCCCTCCGCAGTATCTCCTGCCACCAATCGCTTAATCTCGCTTGCAGTTCCTCAGGGCTTTCACCGCCGGGCGGACGCATCGCGGTTGGATCACGGCGCCATTGTTGAAGTTTGCCGGGGAATTCGTAATCAATCTCCACGGCAGTCTTACCTTCCCATGCACCATAATGCAGCTCAGCGAGCCTTTCCTCGACGAACAGCGGTATCCCGGACGCATCGGCCCAGCCCCGCGCCGGCCCGGCACAGCGCGACAGCGGCGATGTGGCAATGGCATCGACTTCGCCCTGCAGTTTATGCCAGACATGCTCCATGCTCCGGCGACCTTCCGGGGTCAGCGGATCATCCACCCGCCCCCGGTATTTCATGCCGCCTTCCAGTTCCCCGTGCCGTAACAGATCGATAATCATTCTTCGCCCAGCCTCCGAAAATCTGTTCCCGCGCCAATTCATATGCCATACACAGATTTTTTACGGGTGTTTCTACGCCCCTGCATCCGCTAAGCTGTGGGCAAACGAATGGAAAAACAACGACAGGAAGGCTCACAGTGACCGAAGATTTCGATACCGAGGACCCAAAAAACACCCAGGCCATGCAGTATGTGAAAGGCCTGCTCGAATACATTGGTGAAGACACCGGCCGCGAAGGACTGAAGGAAACCCCGGCACGTATGCTGGCCGCCATGCAGGAACATTTCTCCGGCTACAAGGAAGATCCGAAAGAGCATCTGCTGAAAACCTTCGAAGAGGTCGAAGGCTACGATGAAGTGGTACTGGTCTCGGATATCGATGTGCACAGCCATTGTGAACATCATCTGGTGCCGTTCGTCGGCAAGGCGCATGTAGCCTATATTCCCAGGGGCCGCGTTGTCGGCCTGTCAAAGCTGGCGCGTGTCGTCGAGGGCTACGCCAAGCGTCTGCAGGTACAGGAAAAACTGACCATGCAAATTGCCAATGCCATTGACGAGGTGCTCACTCCGGATGGCGTGGCTGTGATTATCCAGTGCCAGCATTTCTGCATGTGCCATCGCGGCATACACAAACCAAACTCATGGACAACGACATCCAAGCTGACCGGCGCATTCCTGAAAAATCCATCCTCCCGTCTGGAACTATTCCAACTGATCGGTATGGATAAAGGGATGTCATAGGGACTGATTAACCCCCAGGCTTCCCGGGCAGTGCGCAGCAACGCTTGAACTTCCTGCCACTGCCGCATGGACATGGTGCATTGCGGCCAGGCTCATCTATACGGCAATCCCCGTCCCGGTACAACCATCGGTTGTCCAGCCTTTCGAAGCGACTGATCTCGTGCAGCACCCGGCACTCGCCGCCGCAGATGAAGGCCACCTGGAATTCAACTGTTCCTTCAATATCCCCGGCCTGGCCCCGATCCGTGCCAATAATACTCAGGCCAAGCCAGCGCGTATCGTCAAAGCGTATGCGCGACGGCCGTGAATCCGGATGCCAGCTGTGCAACAGATAATCGGTACGCTGTAAAACAAATGCCGTATAGCGCGAGCGCATCAACGCTTCAGCCGTCGTGGCCGATTCAGCATCCATCACAGGCCCGCAGCAAGCCTGCAGGGTAAGCCCTGAACCGCATGGGCATAATGTCATATCCATCCGTCAGGCCGCCCCGATGATATGATCGGGCCAGTCATCCTCAGCCACCTCGCTTTCCGGCACACAGGCCCCGCGCACCGAGATACCGGCATCGTGCACCGACTCCGGGGTCCCGGATATCAACGGATGCCAGTCATATAACGGCTTGCCCTCATGGCGCAGGCGATAAGCACATGTGGACGGTAGCCATGCATACTGCCCGGCATGAAAAGAACGAATGGTCATGCATTCGGGCACCCGCCGGCGTCGATTCGGATAATCGCTACAGCGGCAGTTCTGCTGGTCAAATAAGCGGCAGGCCACGTCAGTGTACAGCATCTCAGCTGTATCCTCATCCTCGAATTTGTGCCGGCAGCATTGACCGCAACCGTCGCAAAGGGCCTCCCATTGCTGACCATTGAGCTCATGCAGCGATTTATCCCAGAAATCCATACACCGATTCCAGCACAGATCGCCTTGCATACACAAGCCTGCCGATCGTTGCAGACACTCATGTGACTCCTTACCCACTTTCCCCCACCGGGCATTTATCCTTATAATATAAGGTTTATTCATTGTGTCTTATTGCCTCACCCAGAGCACAGACCCGTACAGTGGGGTTGACAAGTATCGTTTGGTGGCCAATATTGGCATTTAGTGGGGAATTGTGGGTAAGCATTCCATTCCCTGTATGAGGGAGGCTGGGAACCAGATGTTTCAGGGTGAATTCAGCAATAACATGGATGATAAGGGACGCGTCAGCATCCCTGCCGCATTCCGTGATACGCTGAAGACCCACCATGCGGACGAGCGCATTGTGATTACCCGTTCTCCTCATTCGCGTTATCTGACGGCCTACCCGATGCGTGAATGGAAGCGCCTGCAGGCGCGCATCGCCGCCACCCCGCCCAGCCCCCAGTTGCGTGCTTTCAAACGTATCGTCATCAGCTCCGCACAGGAATATATCCCGGATCGTCAGGGTCGTGTTCTGGTTGCGCCGAGCATGCGCGAGTATGCCGACATGGATCGCGCCATTCAGTTTGCCGGAGCCGGCGAAACCTTCGAAATCTGGGCCAAGGCAAGCTGGGACAAGCAGCTTGAAAACGATCTGGTACTGGCCCAGGGCTTTGAATTAGGCCTGTAATGTGGATTCCCCTTCTGATTCATCCAGCCCGGAACACATTCCGGTACTCCGCGATGTGTTTGTGGATGCATGGTTTACCGATCCGGATGGCCGCTATGTCGACTGCACCTTCGGCCGCGGCGGCCACAGCCGGGTATTATTATCCCGTCTTTCGAACAAAGGGCGGCTGCTGGGCCTCGACCGCGATCCGCAGGCGGTTGAGGAAGGCGAAAGGCTGGCCCGCGACGACAGCCGCTTTACCATTATTCACAGTGATTACGGCAGCCTTGAGGCTGCCCTTGCGCATATGGGATGGCAGCAAGTGACCGGCATCGGCTTCGACCTCGGCATATCGTCACCGCAGGTGGATAATCCGCAGCGCGGGTTTTCATTCCAGAAAGACGGCCCCCTTGATATGCGTATGGATCCGGGCAGCGGCCTGCCGCTGCAACGCATGCTTGATCATGTGTCCGAAAAAGAACTGGCCGACATCATCTTTCAATATGGCGATGAACGTTATTCCCGGCGCATTGCCCCTGCTATCCTCAGGGCCAGGCGTGAAGACAAACTGCACAGCACCGGCGATCTGGAGAACGTCTGCTTTCATGCCGTACCGAGGCATGCCCGTCATGGCGGCGCCCATCCGGCCACGCGCACCTTCCAGGCCCTGCGCATGTGGGTGAACAGTGAAGCCGATCAGATTGATATGGGTATAAAGGCCGCCATGCAGCATCTGCTTCCCGATGGCAGGCTGGCAGTGATTTCATTTCATTCCGGTGAGGACCGGCGCATTCGCGACCTGATTGAGGCCGAAGTGCACCCCTGTACGTGCCCGCCGCAAATGCCGATGTGTGTCTGCGGTAAAACCCCGACCATGCACTGGATTCAGAAAAAACCGCTTCGCCCGGGCAAGGAGGAGCTGGCATCCAACCCCCGCAGCCGTTCCTCCCGTCTGCGCGTAGCAGAACGGCTGCACGATCCTGTCGGTGAGGGGACTCGCTGATGACCACGCGCACCCTTCCCTGGCTGCTGATCCCGCTTTTTATCGGCCTGCTCGCTGCCGCTCAGGTATGGCTTTCGCATGTTCGCTACGAATCATCCCAGAATACCCAGCGCCTGATGGCTGAGAAACAGAAAGTCGCACTGGAAGCCAGCAAGCTGCGTCTGGAAATCGCCAGCCTCACCCGCCCGGAACGCCTGCGTAAGCTGGCTCAGCAACAGTTGCACATGGCTCCACCCCGCCCCATGCAGGTACTCAGGCCATGACTCAGACGCCCTTCCCTGTCCGCCCGACAAGCGGAAAAAGCGATCGCCAGCAGCTGTTTGTGCGCCGCCGCATTGAGGCTGTTACCGGCCTCATGGCGCTCGGTATCGCATTGCTCGCCATTCGCGCTGTGGATCTGCAATGGCTGCAGGCGGATGATCTGACCAATCTGGCTGAGAAACAGCGTTATCGCCAATATACCGCCGTTGCACCACGCGGCAGCATCACGGATTCACAGGGCCGTATTCTGGCCGAAAGCGTGGAGGTCCCGTCCATTGCCGCCATGGGTGATGAAGTTCCCGCCGACAGAATCAGGGAGCTGGCACATGCACTGGGCATGTCGGAAAAGACCGTGGCCCGTAAACTGCATGGCCGCAAGGGTTTTGTCTGGCTGGCGCGTCAGATCACCCCGGCTCAGGCCGATGCAGTAGCAGCCCTGAATATTCCCGGCATACGTCAGGAAACCGAATGGCGCCGCTATCATCCGCTGGGCCCTGAAACCGGCCACCTGCTCGGCTTTGTCGGCATTGACGGCCACGGCCTGGAAGGTATCGAACGCGTGCTGGATGACCAGCTCAGCGGCGAAGCGGGTATCCGTCAGGTACGCCGTGATGCACGCGGCCACTCACTGCCGGGCGGCATCTGGCTGCGGGACACGGTTCCGGGCAAGTCCATCAAACTGACGCTTAATGCATCCATCCAGAGTATTGCCTATGCCGCTCTGGCAGATGGTATTCGCAAACAGCAGGCCAAAGGCGGCTCTGTTATTGTCATGCGCCCGCGGGACGGGGCAATTCTGGCCATGGCAAGCTGGCCCGGCTACAACCCCAACAGTTTCCGCGAGTTCCATCCTTTCCAATGGAGAAACCGTGCCATTACCGATGTATTCGAGCCCGGCTCTACACTGAAGCCGTTCACCGTAGCGGCCGCTCTGATGTCAGGGCGCTGGCAGCCGGATTCGCGCATCTTCTGTGAAAACGGTTCCATGCAGGTCGCCGACCACATTATCCACGATGATCATTCGGAGGGCTGGCTCGATATGACCGGTCTGCTGGCTAAATCCAGCAATATCGGTGCTGCCAAGCTGGCGCTCGATATCGGCGCGACCCCGATGTATCAGATGTTGAACGATGTCGGCTTCGGACGTCGAAGCCATGTCGGACTCAACGGCGAGTCGCCCGGAATAATTCTGCCCGCTGAGCGATGGGGGCCTGTGGAAACGGCCAACATCGCCTTCGGACAGGGTATCGCCGTCACGCCGTTGCAACTTGCGACGGCATTTTCCGTTTTGGCAAACGGTGGCCTGTACATGCAGCCCAGACTCATTCAAACAGCTGAAGATGAAGGGGAATACAGCAGCATAGCAGGACATCGCATTATGCCCGAAAGGGTGGCACGGCAGGTATTGAGCATGCTCGAGTATGCCACCAGCAGCGAGGGCACGGGCAGCAAGGCAGTGCCTGCGGGCTACCGCGTGGCCGGTAAAACCGGCACGGCCCAGAAACCCAATAAATACGGCGGTTACAACAGCGATAAGTTCACCGCCGTGTTTGCCGGTGTGGCCCCGGCCGATGATCCAAGACTGGTCATTGCCGTCATTGTCGATGAGCCCCAGCAAAGCATTTATGGCGGTCAGGTGGCGGCCCCCATCTTTCGCAACATCGCCGCCAATGCGCTGCCCTACCTCGGCATCTCAGCACGCATCGAAGACACACAGGCATGGCGAAGCATGAATATTGCCGACATCGCCGATCCGCTGCCGGGGCAAGGCGCGGTCGGCCTGTCCCTGCGGGAAGTTCGCCATCTGGCATCCCGCCTGGGGCTAAGTCTGAAGGTGCACGGATCCGGCTGGGTTCGCCGCCAGTCGCCGGTGCAATTATCCAGCCTACAGGCAGGTGAGACCCTTGAGGTGTGGTTGCATGACTGATCCCCATATCCTCTTCCCCAATACCGACCGGGTACATTCGCTTTTGCATATCAGCCAGGGGCTGGGCTTGCTCAAGACAGGCAAAGATGGCGATGTTCAGCTGTCCGGTATCTGTGACGATTCGCGCGAGGTCAAGCCTGGCTATGCCTTCCTGTGCATGCCGCGCAGCACCCATTTTGCCAGCGAGTATGCTGCCGACGCCAAGAAAAAAGGCGTCCATGCCGTGATCAGCATCGGTATGCAGGTGCAAACGGATTTACCCGTATTGCAGCTGGATTCCATGCAGCAGCTTGGCCTGCTGTTGCGCCGCTGGTTTGAAACCGAGCAAGCCAGCACCCGCCTGATCGGCATCACCGGCACGGATGGAAAAACCAGTGTCACATGGATGCTGCGCGAGGTGATGGCACACCGGCTCAACAAGCCGATCTGGAGTTCAGGTACACTGGGCTGGGTGGTCAATGATGACGACATGCGGGACATCGGCAATACCACCCCCGCCCTGTTGACCATGCATGCCTTGCTGGCGACGGCGGAAGAGAAGCACATCAGCCATATCATCAGCGAAATTTCTTCGCACGGCATTGCCCAGGAACGCATTACAGGCCTGGATTTCAATACCGCCGTATGGACAAGCATGGGACACGATCACCTGCAGGATCATGGCGGCTATGAAAATTACCTGTCCACCAAAGCCGGATTCGTGAAAGCCTGTGCGCAGAATGGCGGACAGGTCGTGGCCAATGCCGATCACGATGACATCTGCAGCCGCGCCCCCTCCAGCAGCCACTGGTACGGCCGCGGCCTGAATCGCGACGGCATCGATCTGGCATGGGAACAGGAATTACCCGGCATGGTTCGTCTGGCCCACAAGGGTAAGGAAGTTCTGATTGAGGATATCCCGCTGGGCGAATTCCACGCCGAGAATATCGCCTGTGTTGCCCTGACCCTGATGACCTCGCTGGGCATCCGTTTCAACAAGCTGCCGAAACTTCTTAATGCTATCAGCGCCCCTCCGGGTCGCATGCAGGATCTGGCGGCAGGTCTGTGGCAGGTATTCATCGATTATGCCCATACCCCCGAGGCGCTTGAGCGTTGCCTGAAGGCAGCCCGCATACTGACCGGCAAGCGCCTGCTGCTGGTGTTCGGTTGCGGTGGTGAACGCGACCGGGAGAAGCGGCCGCAAATGGGCGATACGGCCGCGCATCTTTCCGATCTGGTATGGATCACCTCGGACAACCCGCGCGGCGAATTGCCGGAGGTCATTGCCTCGGAGATCGAGCATGGCATTTCTCGTCCGTATGCGGCCGATATCAGGCTGCAGCTCGACCGTGAACAGGCCATTGCCGAAGCTATTGCCGAGTTACAGCCGGGCGATACGCTGGTCATTGCCGGCAAGGGCCACGAGGCCTATATGGAAATCGCCGGTACGCGTCTGATATGGAGCGATCAGGAGGTGGCTGAAAAGTATCTGGCCTCCAAGGAGCTGCGGGCATGCGCCTGAGCGGTATGGATATCGAACGCGCCACCCGGGGGCAATGGCATGGCGGAATCCCGGAGAAGATTGCCGATGTCGTCACCGATACACGTAGCTTCAAGGCCGGCCAGACATTCCTGGCCCTGCGCGGACCGCATTTTGATGGCCATCGCTTTGCCCCGGGCATTGCCGATCAGGCTGAAGCGCTGATAGGAGACCATCAGGGCGTACAGTTATGGGGAAGCCTTGATGTTCGACAGCTTGAAGTTACCGATACCCTGCAGGCCCTCGGCGATATCGCTCATGCATGGCGCCGGAAGCTTGAGCATACCACACTGATCGCCATTACCGGATCGTTCGGGAAAACCAGCCTGCGCTCCCTGCTCAAGCACGGCTTTGACAGGCTCGGACTGAGCGTTGCCGCAACCCGGGCGAACCTGAACAATCTGGTCGGCGTGCCGCAAACACTGATGTCCATTGATCAGGATGCCGAGTTCGGCATCGTCGAATGCGGCATCAGTGAGCAGGGTGAAATGCAACGCCTCGCGCGCATGGTACAGCCGGATATTGCCGTACTGACCGGCCTGACTGCAGCCCACGGTGAAGGTCTGGGTGGCCTTGAAGGCATCGCACGGGAAAAATCGCTATTGCTGGAGCACACGGCAGAGCGCGGCTGGTGTGCCCTTGGCGAGGGTGTCGCGGCCAGCCTGCAACAGTTTGGCATCAGACTGCCGGATGATGTATTCATCGCAGAAGATGCTTCGGCCGTACACTGGCATCTGGAAGGTTCAACCCTCACCCTGACCCACGCGGGCGCCGACACCGTTATTCCGATGGGGCTTCCGGCTCGCCACTGGGCGGCCAATATGACACTGGCAGCAAATATCATGCTGCGCGCCACGCAGGCGCGGCAGCTTTCAATCTCGCTTGCAGATATCGGCGCGGCACTGGCCAGCTGGCAGCCTGTCGAGGGCCGTATGCGCCGTATCGAAGGCCGTAACGGCAGCCTGATTATCGACGATTGCTATAATGCCAATCCGGCCTCCATGCAGGCCGCACTGGATACGCTGGTGGCCATGGACGGCCACCGCGTTGCCATCCTCGGCGACATGGCCGAACTGGGTGCGGATAGTGCGGCTGCACACAAAGGTCTCAACCTTGACGGTGTGGATCAGATCCACCTGATCGGACCGGACATGCAGCATCTGGCAGATCAATATCCGGCAGCCCGCTGTTTTACAGATACCGATGAGGCGATATCTTTCTTCCGGGGTTATCAGCCGGATGCGGATGACATCATCCTGATCAAGGCATCACGCAGTATGGCACTGGAGCGTATCGTGACTGCATTGAGCGGCAGCAAGCAGGAGCAACAACATGCTGTATAACCTCCTCTACCCGCTCGCCGATCAGATCTCGGCCTTCAACCTGTTTCAGTACATTACCTTCCGCACCGTCTATGCGCTGGTGACCTCGCTGCTGCTATCCTGGATTCTCGGACCACTGTTTATCCGCTGGCTGAAAAGCCATCAGGCCAAGGGACAGCCGATCCGCAATGACGGTCCCGAAACGCACCTGATTAAACAGGGCACGCCTACCATGGGAGGCCTGCTGATCCTGATGGCGCTAACCATCGCCACCCTGTTGTGGGCCGACCTGCGCAATCCCTTTATCTGGCTGGCGCTGATGGTCACGCTCGGTTACGGTCTGATCGGATGGTGGGATGATTATCTGAAACTGATCCGCCAGAATCCGAAGGGGCTGGCCGGGCGCTGGAAACTCCTCATGCAACTGCTTATCGGCGGCGCTGCAGCATACGGCCTGATGCTGCTGACCGAGCCCGTGGTGGATGTGCCATTCCTGAATACGCAATGGAATATGGGCTGGCTATATGCCCCATTTGTGGTCTTTGTGCTGATCGGCAGTTCCAATGCAGTCAATCTGACCGACGGTCTGGACGGTCTGGCAGTCGCACCCACCTTCATGGTAGCCAGCGCACTTGCTGTTGTCGTATATCTGGCAGGCCATGCTCATTTTTCAGCCTATCTGATGATTCCGCATGTGGCCGGAGCAGGTGAACTGGCTATCTTCTGCGGCGCGGTGGTTGGCGCATGCCTCGGCTTTCTATGGTTCAACACCTATCCGGCACAGGTATTTATGGGTGATGTAGGCGCCCTGGCCCTTGGCGGAGCGCTCGGCTTCGTGGCCTGTGCGGTGCACCAGCAATTCCTGCTGGCTATTGCCGGTGGCCTGTTTGTGTTAGAGGCCGTGTCGGTCATGGTGCAGGTTGCCAGCTTCAAGCTCACCGGCAAACGCGTCTTCCGCATGGCTCCGATTCACCATCATTATGAACTCAAGGGCTGGGCAGAGCCCAAGGTCATTGTCCGCTTCTGGATTATATCCATCATTCTGGCACTGATCGCGCTGTCCACACTGAAGATGCGATGAATACCCTGGCCAGATCCACCCTCCCTGTCGCTGAGCGCAGCGATATGACGGCTGTTATCGGCATGGGCCGCACCGGTATTGCGGTTGCATCCTTCCTTGCTCGCCGTGGCATCCCCTGTGAGGGGTTTGACGAGGCGGCGGTCAATATTCCGGACTCATTGCATATTCCGGTGCATATCGGCGCACTGGACAAAGACATACTGAGTGAATTTGCCAGAGTCATTGTCAGCCCCGGCATCAACTGGCAGCACCCGGCCCTGTGTGCTGTACGTGAATCCGGGGTACCTGTGGCCGGCGACCTCGACCTGTTCAGTGAATCCTTCAAGGGCGAACTGATTGCCGTCACCGGCACCAATGGCAAAACCACGACCGTCAGCCTTATCGACACCCTGCTCGATACCCTGCCCGGCGGCATCGAAGCGGCAGGCAACATCGGCAGGGCGATGCTCGACCTGCTTGACGACGGCGGCTCCCCACAGCGGGTGGTGCTTGAACTGTCGAGTTTCCAGCTTGAACGCGCCGACATCATTCATCCACGCTGGGCGGTCCTGCTCAACGTACAGGCCGACCACGCCGACATGCATAGCGATACCAAAGCCTATGAGGCTGCCAAATGCCGCCTGTTCAAAGCCCAGGGTGTAGGCGATACAGCCATGTTGCCCGATGATGCCCACTGGCAAACACTCGCCGACCAACTTGCATCCAGAGGCGTACGTGTACATCGTTTCGGCCACGGAAGTGCCGAGCATCTATGTGCCGGGGTACAGCCTCTGGCAGACGGCGACTGGCAGATTTTCTGGCGCCACGGTGATCAGATCGAATATATCCAGGCGGCTGATTTACCGGCCCGCGGCATGCATCAGCACCTGAATCTCGCCATTGCCGCTCAGGCGGCTGCCGATTTCGGCGTTTCTGCATCGGTCATTCGTATGTGCCTGACCTCATTCCACGGACTGAGTCACCGCCTGCAATCGCTCGGTGTAACAGCCCGGCGCGAATGGTTTGATGATTCCAAGGCAACCAATCCGGATGCAGCTATCGCAGCGCTGTCAGCATTTGATCAGGTGATCTGGATCTGTGGCGGCCTGTCCAAGGATGCGAATCTGTCGCCGTTATCTGATACTGTATCCCGACGCGTTGCCCATGCCCTCATTATCGGCAAGGATCCCAAGGTCTATGCCGAACTCTGCCAGCAGGCCGGTGTGCCAACGACGATTGCCGGCACCGTTGAGCAGGCTGTTCATCAGGCTGCACATGCACAGCCCGGTCTCCCGGTTCTGCTAGCCCCCGCCGCCGCAAGTCAGGATCAATTCCGCGATTATGCCGAACGCGGACGCGCTTTTGCTGCAGCCGTCAAGGCACTGGAGACATCCACATGAGCGGCGTGACGGACATGAGTCGCCAGAGCCGCCTTTTGGCCGCCCCGGATCCTATCCTGACCGCCTGTGTGCTGGCGCTGATCGCCTTCAGCACCCTGATGGTTTACAGCAGCAGCATCAGTATCGCTGAAGTGCGTTATCATGATTCGTTGCGCATCATTCGCCACTGGCTGATGTATATTCCAATCGGCCTGCTGGTGGTGTGGTGGCTATCGCGCGTTGAAATCACCTGGTGGCGGGCGATAGCCCTGCCCATCCTCGGACTCGCCCTGCTGCTCATGGTCGCCGTTCTGTTGCCCGGACTGGGGCGTGAGATTAACGGTGCGCAACGCTGGTTTTCACTGGCCGGCATGACACTGCAGCCCGTCGAACTCCTCAAGCCGGCCATCATCATTTACATGGCCTATTATCTGGCCAGTTTCCCTGATCGGTTGCACCAGTTCTCGACCGGTCTGGCTCCGATGCTGTTTGTGCTGATCACCGTGCTGGCCCTGCTGTTGCTACAGCCGGATTTCGGCAGTGCCGCGCTGTTAACAAGCGTCTGTTTCTGCATGTGGTTTGTCGGCGGCATACCGATGCGGCATCTGGGCGGTCTGCTGGCCACGCTGCTCCCGCTGACTGCCATCGCCATGATTGCCGAGCCCTACCGCATGCAGCGCCTGACCAGTTTCATTGACCCGTGGAACGACCCGTTCGGAAGCGGCTATCAGCTGGTTCAGTCGATGATCGCCTTCGGCAGCGGCGGTCTGTTCGGCACAGGTATCGGCCAGGGCGTGCAGAAACTGTTCTATCTGCCGGAAGTTTTCACCGACTTCATTTCTGCCAGTATTGCCGAAGAACTCGGCCTGATCGGCACACTCAGCCTGATCCTCGTATTTGCTATCCTTCTCGGTCGCGGCCTGCTACTGGCCATGCAGCATACAGACATGTTCCCCCGCCTGCTGATTCTCGGCTGTACGCTGCTAATCGGCTTTGCCTTCATCATTAATATGGGAGCCGCCATGGGCATTATGCCGACCAAGGGGATGCCGATGCCATTTGTCTCCTATGGCGGCAGTGCACTAATCGGTGAATGCATCCTGATCGGCCTCATCCTTTCCGCCCAGCGCCAGCATAACGGCAACCAACCCCGTGGAGTGAATCCGTGAACCGCGCCCCCATGCTATGTATTGCCGGCGGCGGCACGGGCGGTCATGTCATGCCAGCCCTGGCATTGGCCGATGCGGCGAGAAACCGCTGGCCGGAGCTCAAGGTCCAGTTTATCGGCGCTGAACGCGGGCTGGAAGCACGCCTGCTGCCGGAGCGGGGTGAAGCTGTGTTGCTGCTGACCATGCACGGCATCAAGGGCAGCGGCCTGCTCCGCAAGGTTCGCGTACTGACCTGGGAATTGCCACGTGCTGTGATGCGTATCCGTCGTTCATGGCAGGATATGCGCCCGGATCTGCTGGTCGGTGTGGGCGGCTATGCCAGTGTATCCGGTGTGCTTGCCGCATTAACCGCCCGCGTACCGGTTGTGCTGTATGAGCAAAATGCCATGCCCGGACTGGTCAATCGCATGCTGGCCCGCTTCTGCAAACAGATCATGCTCGGCTTTGCCGCCGCAGGTGACAAATTATCCACATCCGTACGCAAAACGGTCACCGGCAATATTGTGCGCGATGCCATTGCCTCTGTGCACTGGCACAGGCATGAACCGCCCCGACTACTGGTCATGGGCGGCTCGCAGGGGGCCCTGGTTCTGAATCAGAACGTCCCTGATGCCTGCGCCCTGCTAGCCCAGAAGGGCAGGAAATTTACGGTTTCCCATATCGCCGGTCAGGATGATATCACGCGTCGGACTGTGGCGGACAGCTATGCAAAAGCCGGCGTTAAGGCCGACATTCTTGCCTTCTGTGATGATATGCCGGATTTCTATGCACATGGCGATCTGCTGATTGCCCGCTCAGGAGCCATGAGTGTCAGCGAAGCCGCCATGTGTGGCATGCCGGCCATCTTTGTGCCATTGCCGCATGCCGCCGATGACCATCAACGACATAATGCAGTGGCTCAGGGGCAAGGTGCCCGGGTGCTTGATCAGAAGCATCTTTCTGCCATGACCCTGGCTTCGATCATCGACGGACTCATGTTTGATGATACTACCCTGGAAACCATGCATAAGGCAGCATGCGAGCAGGCTCCTGTGGATGCAGCCGACAGACAACTGGATGTATTGGCAACGTATCTGAATCCGGGCAGGAGCAGCGCATGAAGTCGCGCGTACAACATATTCATCTGGTCGGTATCGGTGGCATCGGCATGAGCGGTATTGCCGAGCTGCTGCATAATCAGGGCTTTAGCGTGCAGGGCAGTGATGCTGCCGACAGCGCCAACGTCAAACGCCTGCAGAGACTGGGCATACAGGTCTGCCTCGGCCACCATCGTGAGAATCTGGGTAAAGCGCAGGTCGTCGTCATCTCCTCGGCCATTGATGCGACCAATCAGGAGGTGGCCGCTGCCCATGAGCACGGCATCCCGGTGATTCCACGTGCTGATATGCTGGCGGAGCTGATGCGCATGAAACAGGGCATTGCCATTGCCGGAAGCCATGGCAAAACCACCATGACTTCACTGATTGCGCACGGCATGGAAGCCGCAGGCCTTGATCCAACCTACATCATCGGAGGCCGCCTGATTGCCACCGGCAGCAATGCGCGTCTGGGCGCCAGCCCGTGGCTGGTCGCCGAGGCCGATGAAAGTGACGGCTCATTCCTGCGCCTGTCCCCGACCATTGCCGTCGTCAGCAATATCGACCCGGAACATCTGGATCACTACGGTGATTTCGACACGCTGCTCGCTGCTTTCCGCCAGTTCGTCGATATGGTGCCTTTTTACGGCCGGGTGGTGCTGCATCATGAACATCCGCATGTCGCCTCCCTGCGCGAGGATCTGCATAAGCCCCTGACCACCTACGGAAGCAGCCCGCAGGCCGACCTGCACCTGACTGCCTGTCAGGCCGATGCTGAAGGACAGCATTTCACCGCCGCCAGCCGCGAGCGGGGTGATCTGGGCGAATTCCGTCTGTCCATGCCCGGTCGCCACAATGCCGAGAATGCTCTGGCTGCCATAGCCGTACTACTGGACCTGGATATTGACATCGAAACCATTCGCACCGCCCTCACCTCATTTGAAGGCATTCAGCGGCGCTTCCACCGGACGCGTATCGGCAAAGGCATACTGGTCGATGACTATGCCCATCATCCGAGTGAGGTCATCGCCACCCTGACAGCCGCACGCGAATGCTGGCCCGATAAAACAATCAGGGTGATCTTCCAGCCGCATCGTTACAGCCGCACCCGCGATCTGATGCAGGAGTTTCTCGGTGCCTTCGATGTTGCCAATGAACTGGCCCTGCTACCCGTCTATGCAGCCAGTGAAGCGCCGATTGCCGGCATCGACAGCGCACACCTGTGCGAAGCCATAAGCGCGCGCGGCCATCGCGCTGTCTCATTACTGGCCGATCTGGATGCTGCACATGCCATGGCTGCAGAATGCCTGCAGCAGGAGAGTGTCGTCATTCTGATGGGGGCCGGTTCAATCGGCGGACTGGCTGCGCGTATGCGCGAGGAGGCCGGCTCATGAACATGATGCAGCCGGGCCACACAACAGACATCTGGGCAGCAAGCCTGGCCAACCTCGGGCGCTTCAGCGAACAGGAACCGATGGCCCGCCATACCACGCTGGGCACGGGCGGCCCGGCGCGCTGGTTCTTCCGCCCAGCAGGACGCGCTGAGCTGATCTCGGCACGCCAGGTCATCCCGGCAGACATCCGTATCCTTCCGCTTGGTCGTGGCAGTAATATGCTGATACCGGACACCGGCTTCGACGGTCTGGTGATTGATCTGAGTGATGTCAATGAACTACGCGTTGAAGGCTGTCATATACATGCCGAGGCCGGCGTACGCATGAGTGCCATAGCCCGTACCTGTGCCGAGCACGGCCTGACCGGACTGGAATTCATGGCTACTGTTCCCGGCGATCTTGGCGGCGGTATCGCCATGAATGCAGGCGCCTTTTCGCAGCAGGTTTCCGACACCGTTGAACTGGTTGAACTGGTTGACCGGCAGGGAAAGGTCAGTGAAATCGAGGCTGGCGAACTGGCCATGAGCTATCGCCATACGGCGCTGCCTGCCGATACGCTGATTTTAAGTGCCCATTTTGAACTGACACCGGATACCCCGGAGGCCATCCGCGAACGCATGCGAACCATGCGCAGCCGCCGCAGCTCCACCCAGCCGCTGAATCGTCCGAATTGCGGCTCGGTATTCAAAAATCCCGACGGCGATCATGCAGCGCGCCTGATTGAGGCGGCGGACCTGAAGGGCGTACGCATTGGCGGCGCATGCATTTCAGAGCGCCATGCCAACTTCATTGTCAATGAAGGCGAGGCATCCAGCGCCGACGTTCTGGCCCTGATTGAGCGGGTACGCCTGGTGGTAAAGAAGAAGTTCGGCATCATGCTGGAGCCGGAAGTGCGTATTGTTTCAGATACCGGAGCAGGGTCATGAGCCCGGCACAGTATGGACGCGTCGGCGTACTGATGGGTGGCACCTCGAACGAGCGTGAGGTTTCGCTATGCTCCGGCAGCGCGGTACTCAAGGCCCTGCAGGATGCAGGCGTGGATGCCGTCGGTATTGATTTGACCGACCACTGGCCGACGCATATCCGCAAGGCAAATATCCAGACTGCATTCATCGCCTTGCATGGCACGCTCGGTGAAGACGGTTGCGTACAAGGCCTGCTCGAAATCATGCGCATTCCCTACACTGGCTCGGGCGTGACCGCCTCGGCCCTGTGCATGCATAAACAGTTATGCAAGCAGGTGCTGGACAAGGCGGGACTGACTACCGCCACAAGCATCCCGCTGACTGCCGATGGCCCGATCCGTTATCCGGTCATCGTCAAACCGGTTGCCGAGGGCTCAAGCATCGGCCTGCATCGGATCGAAAATGCGCAACAGTGGCAGGCACTGAATATCACCGATCCCGAATCCTGGATGGCCGAGATGCCGGTCAAGGGCGTGGAGGTGAATGTCTCGATACTTGCCGACACAGCGCTGCCCGTCGTCGAAGTGGTCCCCATATCCGGCGTTTATGATTTCGCCTCCAAATATACGGCCGGCGCAACCGAATATTTCTGCCCGGCCCGCCTGCCGGCCGAGACCCTGCGTGTCTGCATGGAGCGCTCCAAACAGGCAGTCGCTGTCTGTCAGTGCAGCGGAGCCCCGCGTGTGGATTTGATCGTACCCGATGGCGGTGAACCCGTAATTCTGGAAATCAACACCATTCCCGGCATGACCGAAACCAGCCTGCTTCCCAAGGCTGCGGCCGAAGCCGGCATCAGCTTCGAAGATCTGTGCCTGAAGATATTAAGCTGCGCTGCACTTGAATATGACGCGCCGGGAGTTGTGCAATGAGCCGCCGGAACCAGCATCGCATCAGTGCTGAACAGCGCCGCACATCGCGGCAGCGTTTCTGGCGTCATCTGCGCCGGTGCATGCTGGCCGGTCTGGTGATCGTTGGCAGCGGCGCCGGGCTGTGGTGGCTCAATGATGTGCTGGCCGTCAGCAGCTGGAGCATCAGAGGTAAGGCAAACCTGAAGGCTGCTATTGAGAAACAACTGGCCGCCATGCCTGATAAAAGCTATTTGCATACCCGGCCCGGCGTCCTGCACGATGCCTGGCTGGCAGCCATTCCTGACATGGCCGAGGTACAGATCAGTCGTATTCTGCCCGATACCCTGCACATCACGGCCCAGGCCCGCATTCCGATTGCCCTATGGCAGGACGAAGCCGGCGTTATTTATCTGGTGGATGAGAAGGGAAAGGCCTATCGCAAGCTGGCCCGTGGCGAGTCACCGGACCTGCCCATGCTGCGTATCGCGAGTCAGGAACTTGCTCAGGCGCATACCCTGCTTACCGAGCTTAAAAAACTGCAGGTTCGTGATTTGAACAGTCTGAGTGAAGTACGCAGTGCCGATGCGGCCTGGCTGGTGTATTTCCGCAAGGGCGAACGCTGGCTGATTCCCCAGCAACGCGAAGCCATTGTTTTTCGTCAACTGAACACGCTGCTGGCACAGCCACGCTGGCGCGCACGCAGCTGGCGCATTGATGCACGTACAACATCCCGCTGGTTTATCCGGCCAGCCAAGCATGAGGGGGTAATCTGATGCCCAAATACGACCAAGTTCTGGTAGGACTGGACATCGGCACAAGCAAAATTGCCTGTGTCGTTGCGGAGGCCTCACCCGACGGCAAACTTGATGTCATCGGTATCGGCACACATCCATCGCGCGGCCTGCGCAAGGGTGTGGTGGTCAATATCGAATCGACTGTTGAATCCATTCGGCTGGCCGTCGAAGAAGCCGAACTGATGGCCGGCGTAGATATCCAGTCCGTATTCACCGGCATCGCAGGCAGCCATATCCGCGGCTATAACAGCCACGGTGTCGTCGCATCCAAGGGCAGCGAAATCGTACGTGAGGATGTGGACCGGGTGATTGATGCAGCCCGGGCGATGAATATCCCGGCCGACCAGAAAATTCTGCATATCTTGCCGCAGGAATACATTATCGATAATCAGGACGGTATCCGTGAACCCATCGGTATGAGCGGCGTGCGCCTGGAAGCCAAGGTTCATATTGTCACAGGTGCGGTATCGAGCGCCCAGAACATCGTCAAATGCTGCAATCGCTGCGATCTGGATGTGTCGGACATGGTGCTTGAGCAGGTGGCCTCCAGCGAAGCCGTGCTGATGCAGGATGAGAAGGATATCGGTGTGGTGCTGGTGGATATCGGCGGTGGCACCACCGACATTGCCATCTTCCTCGATGGCGCCATCCGCCATACCGCTGTGATTCCCATTGGCGGCGACCATCTGACCAACGATCTGGTGATCGGCCTGCGTACCTCAGCCCGCGAAGCCGATCAGCTCAAGCGCAAGTACGGCGCCTGCATGACCTCACTGGTCCTGCCCGAGGATCAAATCGAGATTCCGAGCGTCGGCGGCCGCGATCCACGGCCGATGCCACGTCAGGTGATGGCACAGATCCTTGAGCCACGCGTTGAGGAGCTCTTTGAAATGATCAAGAACGAACTGCAACGCTCCGGCTATCAGGAGCTGGTCGCTGCCGGGCTGGTCCTGACCGGCGGCAGTTCATTACTGGAAGGCATGGTGGAGCTGGCCGAAGACATCTTCGACATGCCTGTTCGCCTGGGTCGCCCGCATGGTGTCGGCGGCTTGGTGGATGTGGTTTCCAGCCCCATATACGCCACCGGCGTCGGACTGATTCTGTACGGGCAACGCTACCGTCAGAGCGGCAAGAGCATCAAATCCAGCGATCACAATATTCTCGCGCGTGTATGGACGCACATGCGAAGTTGGTTCGGGGATACCCCCTGAGCAACACCCACCACACTACAAAACAGACCTATAAAACAAAAAAGGGAAACACAGGAGGACAACATGGCAACTTTATATACTTTCGAGGACAACTCAGCTCAATCTGCAACCATCAAGGTCATCGGCATCGGTGGCGGTGGCGGCAATGCCCTGAACAATATGATTGACCAGAAACTGCGCGGCGTTGAATTCATCGTCGCCAACACCGATGCACAGGCCATTGAACGCAATCAGGCCGACACCAAGATGCAACTGGGCACCAACATCACCCGCGGCCTTGGCGCAGGCGCCGACCCGCAAATCGGACGTGAGGCAGCGGAAGCTGAGCGCGAACATCTGCGCGAATTCATGGCTGATACTGACATGGTGTTCATCACCGCAGGCATGGGTGGCGGTACCGGCACCGGAGCTGCTCCTGTTATTGCAGAGGCAGCCAAGGAAATGGGCGTACTGACCGTGGCTGTGGTCACCAAACCATTCAGCTTTGAAGGCAAGCGACGCATGCGTCAGGCTGAAGCAGGCATCGCTGAGTTGCGTAAATACGTCGACACGCTGATTACCATCCCCAATCAGAAGCTGATCGGGGCCGTGGGCAAGAACACCAGCATGCTCGAGGCATTTCGCAAGGCAGATGATGTATTGCTGCAGGCCGTGCGCGGCATTGCCGAGCTGATCACCCACACCGGTTACATGAACGTCGACTTTGCCGATGTGAAAGCCGTGATGAGCGAAACCAGAGGCGTCGCCATGATGGGCTCCGGTATGGCCAATGGTGAAAGCCGTGCCATGGAAGCAGCCGAGCGTGCCATTTCCTCGCCGCTGCTGGAAGATATCGATATTCACGGCGCACAGGGCATTCTTGTCAATGTGACCGGCAATGAAGACATGACGCTGGCTGAATATGATGAAGCGGTATCCATTATCCATAATATGGCAGATGAGGATGCCAACATCATCTGCGGCATGGTCTATGACAAGGATGCCGGTGATGATATCCGCGTCACGGTTGTGGCGACGGGACTGTCCGGCGATGCACCGGCAGTACGCCTGGCAACCGCCGACAGCGAAACAGTGGAATTCAAGATGCCCCGCATCCCGAATGTGCCGCTTGGCTCCGTGCCTTCGCAGAAAACTTCCCAACCCGCACAGGCATCCATCAGTGGACAGGGCCAACAGGCTCAGCCACAGCTGTTCGGCCAGAATGAATTCAATGAGGATGAATTCTCCGTGCCAACCTTCCTGCGCCGTCAGGCGGACTGAGACAGGAGACTGAATGCAAGGTTTATCAACCTGGCATTGCATGGCAGAATAGCCGCGAATATTGGAGGTATGCCCCTTGTAAACGGGGTGTGTTGTATGTCACTGCCGGAGCCTTTTGAGCAGGCAGTGTACGGCACCGGCTGATTTGGATCGCACTAGCTGATCCACTGAGTCGACACCATGGGAATTCGTACAAGGAGGTATGGATGATAGCACAGAGAACGCTGGACCATTCTATCCGCTGTAGCGGTATTGGTCTGCACTCCGGCCGTAAAATCCAGTTGATTCTACACCCGTCTGCAGAAGATACCGGCATTACGTTCATCCGCTCCGACCTTGGCATCAAAATCCCTGCCACATCAGCTCATGTGACTGATACCCGCCTGTGTACAACCATCGGCAATGCTGAGACCAGTATTTCCACGGTTGAACATTTGCTGTCAGCCCTTGCCGGCCTTGGTGTCGACAATGCCCGCATTGAAGTCAGCGGCCCGGAAGTTCCGATTATGGACGGGTCATCCGCTCCATTCGTATTCCTTATTCAATGTGCCGGCATCCGGGAGCAGGGTAAGGCCAAGAAGGTCATGCGTATGCTCAAGCGCGTGGAGGTCAGCGATGGCGATAAGCGCTGTGCATTATACCCGGCAGCCGGATTTAAAATCGGCTACCTGCTGGACTATGATCATCCGCTACTGCGCAACCGTCGCGTGGAAGTGGACTTTTCACATCAGGCTTATACCCGCGAAATCAGTCGTGCGCGGACCTTTGGTTTCCTGCACGAGATCGAAGCGCTGCAGAAGGCCGGACTCGCTCTGGGCGGCTCGCTGGAAAACGCCATTGTGCTCGATACACACCGCGTCGTGAATGAAGGCGGCCTGCGTTATGAAGACGAATGCGTGCGCCACAAGATTCTGGATACGCTGGGCGACCTGTCACTGGCCGGCATGCCGATTGTCGGCGCCTTTGAAGGCGAACGCACCGGCCATGAAATGAACCATCTGCTTGTTGAGGCACTGCTGGCTGACCCTTCAAGTTACCGCATTGAAGAACTGAAGCTGGATCACAGTGAGGCGGCTGAAGTCTCAGGCGAACAGGTACAGCCGGCCTGATATCATCCTGCGCTTCATGCACAAACTTACACTGAAAAATGAAAAAGCGCCGTCCGAGCCGGACATATCCGCAACGCGCGAAAGTCCTGCTGCCGCTGCTTCCTTCCGGACCTGACGGGGTTCACAGGGTTTCACCGTGCGGGGCCCAGCCCGGACGACACAGGGTATCCACATACATGGAAAACTGGCGGAGAGAGAGGGATTCGAACCCTCGGTACGCTTTCACGTACACACGCTTTCCAGGCGTGCTCCTTCAACCACTCAGACATCTCTCCGGACACCTGCTTAAGGGCGGCGGATAGTACGGTCACAGTCCGGTCATCGCAAGGTTGAAATTTGAACGGACCGGAAAGCAAAAACCGCCATGCAATAAAACAGGGTGGGATGAGATCATTCATGCCTGCAAGCCTCACCCCCCCTTCAGGGGTCCTTTGTGATATGCCAGTGTTCAAACCGACTCTCATTTCTGTCCAGAATAAAGGGCCCCATGCAGGAGCCCGTTGTTGCTTATATGGCGGAGAGGGCGGGATTCGAACCCGCGTGGGACTTTCGCCCCCAACCGATTTCGAGTCGGTGCCGGTATGACCACTTCGAGTACCTCTCCGTTAGGGATGCTCTGGCAAAGTCGCACGTTTGCCTTTGCGTACTGAAAACGACATGGACGTCGTTTTTCAGACCTTCCTTAGAAAACCCGGCTGAGGTGTTATCCTTCAAAAGAACCGATATTACGCAGCCGTTTATCGCGATTCTGCAGCAATGTATCCAGCGGTGTGGCAAGCAATTCCTTCAGTGATGCATCAAGCACATCAGCCATCAGGTCGGCAGCGGCCTCGGGATCCCGGTGTGCGCCATCTTTCGGCTCGGGAATAATATCATCAATCAGGCCCAGAGCTTTCAGGTCAGTGGCAATCGGCTTCAGCGCTTCGGCTGCCTCGCTAGCAAAAGCCCGGTCACGCCATAAAATCGCCGCACAGCCTTCCGGTGAAATCACCGAATAGGTTGAAAACTGCTGCATAAACAGCTGATCGCCGACACCGATGGCCAGCGCACCGCCCGAACCACCCTCGCCGATCACCGTGCAGATGACCGGCACCTTCAGGGCCGCCAGCTCCTGCAGATTTTTGGCAATGGCTTCACTCTGGCCGCGCTCCTCGGCATCAATACCCGGCCATGCGCCGGCTGTATCAATAAAGGTCAACACGGGTATTTCAAAACGCTCGGCCAGCTTAAACAGGCGCAGGGCTTTGCGATAACCCTCCGGCCTCGGCATACCGAAATTACGCCGCAGTTTTTCCTTCGTATCACGGCCCTTCTGATGACCGATCACCATGACCTCATGGCCGCGAAAATGGGCCAGGCCACCCACAATGGCGCCATCATCATCCAGTGCCCGGTCACCGTGCAGCTCCTGAAAGTCATCAAACATCAACGGAATATAATCAAGGATATAAGGGCGGTCAGGATGCCGGGACAACTGACATATCTGCGCCCGGCTGGCCTTGCTGTAAATCTGCTCAATCAGCTTATCGCGCTTACTGCTCAGGCGCTCGACTTCCTCGGCGATATTAACACCCGAATCCGTACCCATACTCGAAAGATCTTCGATTTTAGACGTCAGCTCGGCAATCGGACGTTCAAATTCAAGATAACTGTAAGCCATGATATCTCCGTTTCTCGCGTTTATCCGCGGCGAGCACGCTGCTTGCGCGGCGGCTGCCATGGCCGGCAATGTATACGCACAGCATCCTGACCAAAACGTGCATCAAGCTGCGCTTTTACACTCTCATTCCAGCGTATACATGGGCCTGTCACCAAGTGCGCCATACTAGCGTCTGGTAACCGCACATGGAATGCAAGCCGTGCATCACCACCCTGAGCCATGGATTTAAGTCGTGCCAGTGTCATTTCATCCCAGGCAATGCTGGCCGCTTCAATCTCAATCTCATCAACCAGCTCGGACAGGATGGATTCAAGCGGTGCAATGGCCTCGGCAATCAGCACAGCTTCATCCTTGGAGCGGTCAACACGCGCTGCCACCAGTAATGGTATGTCCGCATGCAAATGCTCGGCGGCGGCTTCATACACCTTGGCAAAACAGACCATTTCAGCCTGACCATGCAGATCCTCAACCTGCACAAAAGCCATCGTACCGCGTCCACCATGATAGGGCCTCAGGCCGGCCACCCCGACTGGAACCACCACCTGCGCACCATCCTGCAATTCGGCCAGCCTGCCTAAATGGCAATCACCAAGGCTCCGGGCCCGTGATAAAAATTGCTCCAGCGGATGTCCGGTCAGGTAAAAGCCCAGCACCTCGCGCTCGGCCTGCAACATTTCACCGGCATTCCACGGCACAACATCCTGCGTCGCCGAATCCCTGAATTCAGGCTCTGCCACATCAAACAATGCCGATTGCTGCGAAGTGAACTCGCGGCGTTTACGCTGCATATGCTCCAGCGTCTCACTGAGTGTTTCCAGAGCAGCATGCCCATCGGGCAGGATGTCCTGCATCGCCCCGGCCTTGATCAAAGCCTCCAGAATACGCTTGTTCAATGTCCGCGGCGGACTTCTGAGTATCAGATCTTCCAGCGAGGCAAAGGCCCCGTCAGCCTCGCGCACCTTCACCACCTCACGAACCGCCGCCTCACCCACGCCCTTGATCGCACCAAGGCCAAAACGGATGGCATCGTTTTCAGGCCTGAACTCCCAGTCCGATGCGTTGATGTCCGGCCGCAGCATCTCAATATCCATATTGCGACAGTCTGTCGTAAGGGCGGCAATCTTATCGCTATTACCCATATCACAGGACATCGTGGCCGCCATGAAAGCCTGGGGGAAATGCGCCTTCAAATAGGCCGTCTGGTAAGAGATCATGGCATAGGCGGCTGAATGCGACTTGTTAAAGCCATAGCCGGCAAACTTCTCCATCAAATCAAAAATCTGCTCGGCCCGGTCTGCCGGAACCTTGTGCTTCTCCGCACCCTGCATGAAAATCTGGCGCTGTTTGGCCATTTCCTCGTGCTTTTTCTTGCCCATCGCACGACGCAGCAGGTCGGCCTGACCGAGCGTATAACCGGCCAGCACCTGAGCAATCTGCATCACCTGTTCCTGATACAGAATCACACCGTTGGTTTCCTGCAGGATGGGTTTCAGCTGCGGCATCAGGTAAACGATTTCCTGACGCCCGTGCTTGCACTCGATAAAGGTATCGACCATGCCCGATTCGAGCGGACCGGGCCGGTACAGAGCCACCAGGGCGATGATATCTTCGAAACAGTCGGGCCTCAGACGCGTCAGCAGATCGCGCATACCCGACGATTCCACCTGGAACACCGCCCCGGTCTGACCGCGCTGCATCAGTTTGAAGGTTTCGACATCATCCATCGGGATGGTGGTAATATCAAAGCCCTGCGCTTCGTCCCGTGTATCGTATTGCTGGATAAATTTACAGGCCAGATCAATAACAGTCAGGGTTTTCAAACCGAGAAAATCAAATTTAATCAGGCCGGTACGCTCAACATGGGCCATATCCCACTGTACGACCTTGCCCTCTTCGCCGGCCACCTTAAACAGAGGCGCAGTCTCAATCAGATCCTTACGCCCGATAATCACGCCGGCTGCATGCTTGCCGGCATTGCGATGCCGGCCTTCCAGCCTTTTAGCCAACTCGAACAGGCGCGCCACATCACTGTCCTCATCCACCATTTTGGCCAGCTTCGGCTCATCGACAAGCGCCTTCTCCAGCGTCATTTTCAGATCGTTGGGGATCAGTTTGGCAATGGCATTCACCTTGGACAGTTCCATGTCGAGTACGCGCCCGACATCGCGCACGACAGCCTTGGCCTTCATTGAGCCAAAGGTAATGATCTGCGAAACCCGCTCATCACCGTATTTATCGGTCACGTAGCGGATCACCTCCTCGCGTCTGCTCATGCAGAAATCAATATCGAAATCGGGCATCGAGACGCGCTCGGGATTCAGAAAACGTTCGAACAGCAGTCCGTACTTAATCGGATCCAGATCGGTAATCTTCAGACAATAGGCGACCAGCGAGCCGGCACCGGAGCCGCGCCCCGGTCCAACCGGGATACCGTGCTGTTTGGCCCACAGGATGAAATCCGACACGATCAGGAAATAGCCCGGGAAGCCCATCTCTTCAATAATATTGAGCTCGAATTCGAGGCGCTTATCGTAAACGGCGCGATCCGCCTCCGGACTGCCGTGCAGGATGGCCGGCCAGCGATCATCCAATCCCTCGCGTGTCTGGTTACGCATATAGGTCTGGATATCGCTATTGTCCGGTGTTTGAAAATCAGGCAACTGGTAATTGCCGAACTGGATATCCACATTGCAGCGATTGGCGATATGGATGGTATTTTCCAGCGCCTCGGGAATATCAGCGAACAGCTCGCGCATCTCAGCATAGGATTTGAGATAATACTCCGGTGTAAAGTGACCGGATACATCATCGTTCAGCTTACGATTCTGCTGCAGGGCCAGTACGGCTTCAAAAGCCTGAAAATCCTCGCGCTCAAGAAAATGCGCGTTATTCGATGCGACCAGTGGAATATCCAGCTCATGGGCCAGACTGATGACCTGACAATTCATCTCTTCCTGACCGGCAAAGCCATGCCGCTGTATTTCAATGAAGAAGCAGTGCTCCTGAAATGTCGACTTGTATCGCAGGGCCGTCTGCCGGGCCGCTTCACGATCCCCGCGTTGCAGGCATTGCTCGATTTCCCCGTTCCAGCCCGAAGACAGCGCGATCAGGCCTTCGCTGTGTTTTTCCAGCAGTTTCTGATCAATACGCGGCTTGTAATAGAAACCTTCCAGATAGCTGGTCGAGATGAGCTTGAGCAGGTTCTGCCAGCCATGATTGTTACGCGCCAGAAGCACAATATGGGCAAACCGCGGGCCGCGCGGACCCTCGGACACACGTTTGCCAATATCATCGCACAGATACATTTCGCAACCCATGATCGGCTTGATGCCCATACGCATGGCTTTGGAATAAAACTCAATGGCCCCGAAAAGATTGCCGTAATCGGTCAGGGCAACGGCCGGCTGGCGCAGTTCCGCCACTGTATCCAGCATACCGCTGACCGGTGTCGTGGCGGCCAACAGAGAAAAATCCGAATGGGTATGAAGATGGGCGAACGGGGCAAAACGCATGCCGTGAGCATAGCCTGAGATACACGATCTTGCATCCTCAAAACTGAATACATCCCTGTCCGGGAAGAATCAGCATACCTGCAGGGATATCACCAATAAAGTCAGTGGCATGGCAGGGCTGCAGTTGCTAGGCTGCGCCACTCCGGTTTTTTAAATATGGATGAGTGAGGTAACCACCCATGGCTTTTGTTGTCACCCAGCTTTGTAAGGATTGCGTTGATACTGCTTGTGTTGCGGTATGTCCGGTAGACTGTTTCTACCAGCCCAAGACAATCTCCGATGACACCCCGAACATGCTGTACATTTCCCCCGAAGAATGCATCGATTGCGCCGTCTGTGAACCGGAGTGCCCATGGGAGGCCATTTATCCGGAAGAAGATGTACCGGAAGTTTTTGTGTCCGACATCGCCCTGAACGAGAAATGCGATACCGAACGCGATGCATTTGATCTGGCTGAAGTAAAAGATCATGAACCACCGTCTGCCGAAGAAGTGGCTGCCAACAAGGCCAAGTACGGCCTGTAGGGCAGGCGTCCCGAATCAGGCGCATGCGCGGCATCGCCCGCGTATGCGCTTTTTTATTCTTTCCCCATGTCATTTCATTCATCTGCAATAAAGCCTGCCCCGGAGTCCCTGCCGGCGCTTGTCGGCATGAGCCATGCCCAAATGCTCGAACTGTGCCGCGCAGCCGATGTAAAACCGATCCATGCCGAGCATCTGCGCGCGGCCATCTATCGCTACGGCCAGACCGACATTGATGCCATTGCCGAACTTCCGCTTCAACTGCGTGAACATATCCATCGGCACACCAGCAGCTTCGCCCCCGCCTGCACAGCCAGCCAGCAAAGTGCGGATGGCACAAAAAAACTTCTGCTGGGCATGGCTGACGGCAAAGAAGTGGAAACCGTCCTGATCCCCGGTAAGGGCCGCATCACTCAGTGTATCTCCACGCAGGTCGGCTGTGCGGTCGGCTGTACGTTCTGCCTGACCGCCACGGCGGGCCTGACCCGCAATCTGACGACTGCCGAGATGGTGGCCCAGGTCATGGCCGGCCGAAAACTGACCGACCGCAATGTGCGGAACCTTGTCCTGATGGGCATGGGCGAACCGCTGCACAACTACGAACAGGTCGCTGAATTCGTGCGTATCGCTACCGACCCCAAGGGCATGGCTTTTTCACCCCGTCGTGTGACGCTATCCACTTCCGGCCTGATTCCCGGCATCCGTCGCATGATGGAGGATGACCTCCCCTGTAATCTGGCCCTGTCGCTGAATGCGACGACCGATGAAGTACGCTCGCGCATCATTCCACTGAACCGCAAGTACCCTATCGCCGAGCTAATGCAGGCCATACATGAATATATTGAGTGCCGTGGCGATAAGCGGGTGCTGATCGAATATGTGTTGCTGGGCGGCATCAACGACACATTGGCTGATGCACAGCGGCTGGTAGAGCTGATGCACGGGCTCAAATGCACAGTCAATCTGCTACCTTTCAATCCTTACCCCGGCAGCCTGTTTGAACGTCCTGACGACAGGCAGCTTACTACTTTTCGCAATGTACTGGTTGAGGCCAGTCTGGTCGCCGTGGTGCGCGAATCACGCGGCCGCGATATCTCCGCCGCCTGTGGCCAGCTAAAAACCGAGGTAAAAACAAGCCGCCGACAGCGCCACGGCTCTCTGTAAGCGCCATCACCCACGGCAGACCAATCCACTGTTCCGGGTGGCGAGATGGATGTCGGGCCCGGAACAACCATTCAGGGGGTCATCATGTCTGCCAAGGTTGAATCCGTTACCTTTGAAAGTCTTCAGGGACATAGCCTGTCCGCCCGCCTGCATCTGCCCGAGCAGAGCACAGGGCGCGCGGCTCTGTTCGCGCACTGCTTTACCTGCTCCAAGGATGTGCCAGCCGCCTCTCGTATCAGCCGCGCTCTGGCCGAGCATGGCTTTGCCGTCCTGCGCTTCGACTTTACCGGCCTCGGACACAGCGAAGGTGACTTCTCCGACACCACCTTTTCATCCAATATTGCCGAGTTGGAAACAGCAGCCCGATGGCTGGCCGGCAGGGATCTTTCCCCGCAATTACTGATCGGTCACAGCCTCGGCGGAGCCGCCGTACTTGCCGCTGCCTCGCGCATCCCGTCGGTTCAGGCCATTACCACACTCGCCGCCCCCGGCGATCCGTCTCATATCACCCATATGTTTGCTGCACAGATGCAGGAAATTGACTCGCATGGTCAGGCAAATGTGGATATCGCCGGACGTCCGTTTACCGTGAAGCGTGAATTTGTCGATGATCTGGAAAAGCACAACATCCTCGCCCGGGTTCGCGAATCAGACAAGGCGCTGCTGATCTTCCACAGCCCCGATGATGCCATCGTTGATATCGGACATGCGCGCCGCATATACGAAGCGGCGCGCCATCCGAAAAGCTTTATTTCACTGGCCGGTGCCGACCACATGCTCAGCAACCCGGCCGATGCCGCCTATGCCGCCAGTGTCATTGAGGCCTGGGCGCAACGGTATATCACGTTGAATAATCCCGACTGGTCGCTCCCGGCCGGTGATTTCGATCCGTGAGCTACCCTGCCGGAATGATCCGGCCCCGCCTGATTCCATAAATATCCAGCAGCTTCTGGCCGACACCGGCAGCATCGAAACGGACATGGCCGGTGATGCCGGGAAAACCTTCGATATCATGCAGCTCACGGATAATGCCTTTACCGATCAGGCCCAGCCGGCTGGTCATAACCGTGGCAATCAGCAGGGTATCATAAGCGAGTGCCGTCAGCTCGGACGGTTTGCTGCCACCCCATGCCTCGCGATACATGAAACGTAATTGTCGCAGGGCCGTGTCATCGCGTCCGCTCACGGCATTGCTGCCGGCAAAACGGGCATGCGACAGATAACGCCCCCGATCATCCAGCAAATGACCATCAAGCCAGCGGCTGCTGCCATAAATCGGCACATTGGTCATGCCGGTATAGGCCAGCTGTCCAGCCATCACTGAAACATGCTGACCCTCCATGCTCATGTACATGGCATCGAAATTCACCGGCATCGTGATTTCAACATTCAAATCAGGCGATAACAGTGCCAGGTCCTGATCCAGCTCAGCCAGCAACTCTTCGTCATCCGTCTCGAATCGCAGACGCCGCAATTCTGGGCGATAATCCAGCGCTCCGGGCCGCAGCAGCAATGTCTGCATCACCTCGCCGCCCAGAGCCTCAAATGCCTGCCGAAACTGAACGGCCTCGCGCAGCATGCCGTTACCATCGTCATCGGCCACGATGACCATACGCTGTGCACCCTGCTGCCATGCATAGCGGGCCATGAATTCAACCTGAGCCAACGGCGATAATGTATGCACAAACAGCGCCGGGCTGGCCGCTGCCAGATCCGTACGCCCAGTCAGGCTTAGCACTGGCAGGTTCGGCTTCAACTGCGGTAGAAGCGCCTCGGTCATATCAGCCAGCAAGGGGCCAATCAGCATATCCACATGCGCTTCCTGCAGGCGTTGATAAGCTCGCAGGGCAAGTTCGCTATCACCGCCTGTATCCTCAACAAACAAGCTGATCTGCTCGCCCCCGGCCATACCGGCCAACGCCATACGAATACCGCGCAATGCAGCCTCGCCATATCGAGCATACTCACCGGTCAACGGCAGCAGCACACCGATACTGGCCTGACGCATCTGGCCGGAAGCCCAGGCACGCACCTGTTCAGCTTCCGAACTGCCCGGCTGGAAAACCGACAGCAAATCGGCAATGCGATTCAGCGAGCCCATATCACCGGTCATGAGATATTTCCGGGCGGCATGTACATCGAAACGGGTCATCAACTCAGCCGGCAGGGAACCATCGGCATGCATCTGTTCGATAGTCGATATGGATGCGCGGCGAGCCGCCAGTCGCAACCAGTTATCGCGGCCGCCCTGATCCACCTCGGCAGCTGCCATCAGCCAGTGCAGCGCATCGTCTTCCGGCACATCAAGAGCCAACGAAGAACCCAGTGAAATCATCTGATCAGCCAGTTCGCGCGTCAGCCGCACATGTCGCAATGCCTTACCCATCGACTCAAGTGCGCGCTCGGATTCATCCAGATCCATCCAGTACCTAGCCAGCCAAAAGTGTGCATAGGGCACCAGCGCATGCTCGGGATGCTGTTCAATCATCTGCCAGGTCATCTCCAATGCGCCGGGCAGTTGCATATCCAGCATGAGTTGGGCTTTGCGGAAACCCGCTTCATCCCGGATCAGCGGCGACCCCTCGAACGCCAGTCTGTCGAGTTCGGCAAAAATCAGTTGAGGATCCTCACCGGCCCTGGCCCGCTGCATCAGCGACATGATTTCTTCAGCGCTAACGGGTGGCGGCGCCAGGCGTGTAAAACTTTTCACCGGCTGGGCCACTTCTGTTACCGGCTTTTTGGGCTGGCAGCCCGCCAGCAGCAGCATCACCAGCAGCCCGGGCAGAAGCAGCCTCAAAGCATGTCGAGAGTGATGGATACCTGTTGCGGCGACCTGCGCCTCGGGATAACTTAGCCGGAACATGAAATCGGAGACTAATCATCAAAACGGTTGCGGCCAACTGTTCGTCGTCGCAACCCCCATCGGCAATCTGGCAGATATGTCATACCGGGCTATTGATACGCTGAAACAGGTGCATGCCATCGGAGCCGAAGATACACGCACCAGCCGCAAGCTTTTACAGCATTATGGCATCGACACACCGATGTTTGCCCTGCATGAACACAATGAAGCAGCCATGGCTGAGGCGCTGCTTCCACGACTGCAGAAGGGTGAAAACATTGCGCTGATTTCCGATGCCGGCACCCCGCTGATTTCCGATCCCGGATTTCGACTGGTACAGAAAATGCGTGCCGCTGATATTCCGGTGAGCCCGATTCCCGGTCCGAGCAGCATTATCACGGCCTTATGCGCCTCGGGTCTGCCGACGGATCATTTCCGTTTCGCCGGTTTCCTGCCGCGCAGTGGCAAATCCCGCAAGGCGGAACTCGCTGTTATTGTGGCCAGTTCGGAAACAACGATTCTGTTGGAGTCGCCGCGCAGGCTGCTGGATACATTGAATGATCTGGCAACCCTTGTGAACTCCGAGCGCCCACTGTGTGTCGCCCGCGAATTGACCAAACTGCACGAGGAGTTCGTCAACGGCACGGCCGAACATCTATTGGCCCATTTCTCTGGCACAGCTCCACGCGGCGAAATCGTTCTGATGATCGGCGGGAAAAATAAAAAACACGCAGTGGTCACTGATGCCCAGATTCAGGATGCGCTTGCCGCAGCACCCGTACAGAAGCTCCCCCCTTCCGCCCGCGCCAAGGCCGTGGCTCAATCGCTGAATGTCAGCAAGTCACGGGTCTATGCCCTGATTCTCAACGGTGACTGACGCCGTCCATGGCTGCCGGGCTGCATGAGTACAGCCAAAGGTCGCAGCGGCGAAGACAGGGCCTGCCGCTATCTCAGGCATCGCGGCTATACCATCCTGGGCAGGAACCTTCGACTGGCGCGCGGTGAACTGGATATCGTGGCCCGGCATAACGACCTGCTGGTCTTTATTGAAGTTAAAGCGCACCGGACACGGGAATCGGGACTGTTGGCGGTCAGCGAGGATAAATGCGCCCGCTTACAGTCAGCCGCGCTTGCCTGGCTGGGTCAACATCCGGAGTTCAGGGATTTGCAATGCCGTTTCGATTTAATCATCCTGACACCAAACTCCAGGCTGCCAGCCTGGCTGCCGCCGCATATTGAACATATGAAAGACATTATAAGATAAGTAGGGTATCCCCATGCAAAACATGATTCACCAAGCCATGCAGGAAGGGATCGACCTCCGCAAACAATGCATGCATGACCTTCCAGGCGTGCTCACCGAGGCTGCAGCCATGATCGTGCAGTGCCTGCAGAACAAGGGAAAGGTGCTGGCCTGCGGTAACGGAGGGTCGGCAGCCGATGCTCAGCATTTTGCAGCCGAACTGGTCAATCGTTTTGAAATCAACCGGCCCGGCATGGCGGCCGTAGCGCTCACCCATGATGCATCGGTGATCACCAGTATCGCCAATGACTTTTCCTTTGCGCAGGTGTTCTCCCGCCAGATTGAAGCACTGGGGCGTGAAGGCGATATCCTGCTGGCAATTTCCACCAGTGGCTCGTCAGAGAATATCTGTGCGGCAGTCGATATGGCGGCAAAGACCGGCATGCGGACCATTGCCCTGACCGGCAAGGATGGCGGCGAACTGGGTAAAAGGCCCAGCGTGGACACATGCATCAATATCCCGCATGCCTCCACGGCCCGCATTCAGGAGATGCACATCACCTGCCTGCATCTGCTGTGTTCGCTTGTTGATGAAACCATGTTCGGAGGTCAATCATGATAATCAAACCCTTGTCCTTTTCATCATTGAAAACCGTGCCGCTGGCCAAGCGCAAGGTGGATAGCGACGGTCAGGATTTCGGCGCTCCGTTCAAGCCGGGAAGCAGCTTCGGTGATTTCCTGTGCAGCCTGCCAAATCTCGGCTGTGCCAGAGATTTATTCCAGCTGCGCGATGCAATTGTCTCCGCACACCGGCGTAAACATATGGTCATTCTGGCCTGTGGCGGCCATGTATTCGATTCCGGGCTTGGCCCGATGATCTGCCGCCTGATCGAACAAAAGGTTGTTTCCGGTATTGTGTTAACCGGAGCTGCCCTGCTGCAGGATGTTGAAATCGCCTTGTCCGGGCGCACCGTAACGGCACGTCTGCGCGAATTGAATGACGGCAAGTTCTGTATGACCGAAGAGACCGGAAAGCTCATCAATGAAGCCATCAATTTCGGTGCTGTGGAAAACTGGGGGATCGGGCAAAGTGTTGGCAAAAAACTGCAGGATGAAGAGCTTGAACACCTTGATCATTCCGTTGTCGCCACATCCTATCGTTACGGTATCCCGGTATCCGTGCATCCGGCTATCGGCGCGGATGCTTTTGACCTTCACCCCGCAGCCCATGGTGAATCCATCGGAGCTGCGGGCATGACTGATTTTCGTCTGCTGGCCGGCATGATGGCTGCAGCCAATCAGGGGGTCGTGCTGAATATCGCCTCCAGTGTCATCCTGCCAAGGGTATTGCTGCAGGCCGTGGATGCCGCCAGGAATCTGGGCAAAAAAGTCGAGGGCATCACCTCCGCAGTCATTGATCCGGCAGCCAGCGCCATTGCAGATGTGGTGGCCCGCCTGTCACAGCCTAAGGGGAAGGGTTATCTGCTATCCGGCCCGGATGAAATTCTTGTGCCGTTATTATTTGCAGCCGTACGGGACGCAGTCGGCGATGAGTTACACTAAGTTTTCAAACTGATGGGGACATCCATGTATAAAACGCCATTATTTCTTGTCCTGATGGCATTGGCATTATCCGGCTGTGTCGCCACAGCCATCGTCGGCGGGGCCACGGTTGCCGGCAGCTCGATCAACGATGAGCGTTCTTTCCCCCAGCATCTGGATGATGCAGCCGTAGCCGCCAAGATCGACTCCCGGCTGCTGCTTGAAAAAGACATGCCTTCACGCTGGGTAAGCGTTGAGGTCATCAACGGCACCGCCATACTGACCGGTTATCTGCCAACCCGGCAGCATATTGATCGTGCTCTTTATATCGTGAGGTCCATACGCGGCGTACTCGATATCCATTCCGAACTGCAGATCGGTGAACCGGCCAGCGCCAATATGTTTTCCGACACATGGATCACCTCGCGCGTGAAAACAGCACTCTGGAGTGACAGGGAAGTATCCGGCTTCACCATCCATGTCGAAACCGTCGATGGCAGAGTCTATCTGCAGGGTGTGGTCAAGCAGCCGGAGCATCGACAAAAAGCCGTGCAAGTGGCCAAATCGGTTGACGGGGTCACAGCCGTAGTCAACCTGATGCAGTCCGGACAACAGCTATGAATGACATACAGCATCTGCTGCAGGCCATGCAGCAATGTGCGCAATGGCATCGTCAGGGGAAAAAGATTGTCTTTACCAACGGCTGTTTTGACCTGCTGCACCCGGGACATATTCATTATCTGCAGGCCGCAAAGGAGCTGGGCGACCTGCTCGTGGTAGGACTCAATGATGATGCTTCCATCCGTCGCCTGAAAGGGCCGACACGGCCGGTAAATGATCTGAATCACCGTAGCTGCATGCTGGCTGCATTGAAGGCGGTGGATCTGGTTGTGTCCTTTTCCGAAGACACGCCGCTGAACCTGATCACAGCCCTGATGCCCGATGTACTGGTTAAAGGCGGCGACTATGCGCCGGATGA
Organism: Zetaproteobacteria bacterium; assembly: GCA_021545585.1. Taxonomy (GTDB): domain Bacteria; phylum Pseudomonadota; class Zetaproteobacteria; order Mariprofundales; family Mariprofundaceae; genus JAJRVH01. The sequence goes on along the minus strand of JAJRTF010000092.1, from coordinate 2,011 downwards.
TATCGTTGGTGCCGGGGAAGTGCGCGCCCGTGGCGGCGAGGTCATTATAATTCCTTTTCTTGAAGGCCATTCCAGTACCGGCATGATTGCACGCATCCGCGACAGGCATGCCTGAAGCGAACCACCCGCCGGCACCTCTTTCACCTTGAATCCAAAGCTGACCATAGTCGCTGATGCTCATATCTGGGGTGTTGAATTAGCCTTTTCATCCCTGCCCGGTTATCAGGTGAATCTGCGCGTGCTTGAGAGCAAACATATCACCAGCCATGCCGTTCGCGATGCGGATATTCTGTTAACCCGTTCATCCACCCAGGTGGATGCGGATCTTCTGGCCGCTTCAGCGGTTCGCTTCGCGGCCACAGCCACCATCGGCGATGATCACTATGATAAGTCTTTTTTAAACAGGCAGGGCATCGCATTTGCCAATGCCGCAGGCTCCTCCACCGCTTCGGTGATTGAATACATGATCACAGCACTGCTGCATCTGCACGGTCAGGGGCTGATCAGTATACCTGAAACCACCATGGGTATTATTGGTGTCGGGCGCATCGGCAGTGTACTGGCACAAAAGTGCAGCCTGATGGGTATGAAGGTATTGCTTCATGATCCGCCCCGGGCGCGGACAGAGGGCGGTGATACGTTTTCCACCCTCGGGCAACTGCTTGATCAGGCTGATATTCTCACTCTGCACACGCCGCTGATCCGGGACGGCGAAGATAAAACAACCCATCTTTTGAATGAAAGCCGGCTACAGCATTTCCACGGCCGCGGCATTATCAATACCGCCCGCGGCGCATGCCTCGACAACAGAGCCCTGTACGCGTGGCTGAACGACAACCCGGCATGCTTTGCCGCACTCGACTGCTGGGAGCATGAACCCGCTCCGGCAACAGAACTTCTGGGCCACCCGCAGGTGGTAATTGCCACACCGCATATTGCCGGGCATTCGCTGGATGGCAAAGCCGCCAACACATGGTATGTCTATCGCGCCCTGTGCGACTGGCTGGGAGTACAGACGCAATGGACTGTGCAGCAAGAGCTGCCCCCCCCCGCAAAGCCCGTCGACCTCAGATGCATGAGTGATCCGTTGACCAACATGCTCAAGGCAGCGGAAGCCCTGTATCCACTGCATCAGAACCATGCCATGATGAAATCATGGGTATCGAAATCCGATACGGACATGGCGCATACCTTTACCGCCTATCGGCGGCATTACCCCGTCCGGCGTGGCTGGGAGCATGCTCCGCTCCACCTGATCGATGCAGATAAAGCCACGTTGAGTCTGGCACATGCCATCGGGCTAAGAACCGTTTAGCCTTGCAGCCATGAGAGACCACAAGCAGACAACCCCGACTATTTCACCCCATCATCTGGTATGGATGGATCTTGAAATGACCGGCCTCGATCCTGAGCTGGATACCATACTCGAAATCGCCACCATCATTACCGATGCAGAGCTGAATATTATTGCCGAAGGACCGAACCTCGCCATTCATTATCCCGATACAGTACTCGATAACATGAATGACTGGTGCAAGGAGCACCATGGCGAGTCCGGCCTGACCCATCGGGTCAGGGTATCAACCCTCAGCATGGCCGATGCAGAACAACAGACATTATCGTTCATTCAGCAGTTTGTGCCGGAAAACACCTCACCGCTTTGCGGCAACTCCATCCATCAGGACCGTCGCTTTCTTGTGCCCTACATGCCGAAGCTTGAGGCATGGATGCATTACCGGAATATCGATGTCAGCACCATCAAGGAACTGGGCCGCCGCTGGTATCCAAAGCTGCGTGCGCCGCGCAAGCAGGCAGAGCATCTGGCCCTGGCTGATATACGCGAATCGATTGCCGAGCTGGCTTTTTACCGCAAGAGTTTCTTCAAATAGACTGTGCGCGCGTTGCCTCACAATTGATGTAACTTTCACATGCTGAAAGATACGTCGCAGTTTCCGGTCAATATCCGCCTTCAGGATAAACGGATCGAGCGTCAAATGCACGGCCTTGAGCT
>JAJRTF010000091.1 GCA_021545585.1 Zetaproteobacteria bacterium | reverse complement strand
GGGGCTACTGGGTTTGCTCCAGTGGAAATGTGACGGATGAAGTATGGAAAGAGTACATCAAAAATCAGAAGCCACCGCATCCGGATGATGACTTTGAAGTGGTGTAGTCAGTCGGCCGGATGGCCGACCAATCACCGGCTTTTAGCTGGTGGTCGTTCAAAAACTCCAGCCCAGGCCGATAGATGGTCGGAGAATAAACACTTTCGTGTTCGGAACAGTCAATCCGCCCACACCGGGGTTGGTTTGCGGGCGGTATCGGTAATCACCCGAAAGTAAGAACAGGACATCAAATTTCGGAGTCAACTTGTAACCCATGCCACCATCAACATGCAGGTTGTAGCCTCGGAATGAGCTCTTCCATGTTAAACCCGGCAAAATACTGCTGGTCACATAGTAATACAGCGGAACGGCAGCCTGGGTACCAGCCATCAATCGCCACTGCGAGTCATCTGTGAAAAAAGTATCATAACGCACACCGAAGCGGAGCATAAGCGAATTGGAGTCCTCAACTGTCGCCCCATCCAGTCTCGCGATCACGACGCCGCCGGGTGCAATTTCCTGAAAAATACCGCTGGCATTCGGAGTAAACGTACAACCTGTAGCAGTAAACACGCAATTGCCCCGAACTCCCTGAGGATACGCATATCCGGCACGCGTAAATGTCTCCTTATTCCATCCCAGACCCATGGTTAATTGCCATCCATCCGACATATTCATGGCTGCATCGATATATAAATCCACAGCACTCATTCTTCGCTGGTTGGTTTGTATTGTACCATACGGTGACACACTCCATTGTTCAGCAGAACTGTTCGTGACCAGTGTGGAAACCGTTGAAATATAAAAACCGAAATCATCGTTGATCGCAGTATATGCCTTTGAAGCCTGCATCATGTTGTTCATGTGGCGACCTGATGACGTTAAGGCACCTGATGCCTCTTTATAATTTACATTTTCATAACCCAATGAAAAAATCGTAAAATTCTTGTACTCACCGCCCTGAGCACTGCCAACACAGGTCAACAATAGCAACATCACTATCATGATTATTCTCATATCATCATCCTAAACGAAAGCCCTCTGGCTGAAGCAGCATTTATCAGCTGCGGCAATCCGCACAAAAAACCAGCTACCAGTTCGAGCTTACTACAAGATTCTGCCTGCAGGCAAACCAGAGCCTTGCTCAAAACAGACTGAACCGCCAGCCCCGCATCAAGCGGACATGATTCATGCAAACATATCCAGTCATGCAAGGCTTGCCTTGAGTAAACAATGGCCTGCCCCTAGAGTTCAGCCATCCTGAAAGACGGTACCTGACCTGCAAACACGCAGACGGACCGAAGCGGCAAGGTGAATATGAGCACTAACAAACCCGTCACTGCGGCAACGCTGATGCGTGCCAGACAGCAAGGCGAAAAAACCGTATGGCTGACAGCCTATGATGCGACAAGTGCACAGCTTGCCGAAGCTGCCGGCGTGGATGTACTGCTGGTCGGCGATTCGCTCGGCATGGTACTGCTCGGTTTTGATTCCACCATCCCCGTAACCCTTGAACACATGATTCATCATACTGCCGCTGTGGTGCGCGGCAGAAAACATGCATGGGTGGTCTGCGACCTGCCGTTTGGCACCTACCAGGCCTCGCCGGAACAGGCTTTTACATCCTCGGTGCGCGTGTTGCAGGAAACCGGCTGCGATGCAGTGAAGATCGAAGGCGGCGTAGCAATGGCCGAAAGCATCCGTTTTCTGGCCCAGCGCGGCATTGCCGTGGTGGCGCATATCGGCCTGACACCGCAATCGGTCAAGAAATTCGGCAGTTACGGCAAGCGCGGCAAACGTAATGACGAAAAAACACAATTACTCCGCGATGCACAGGCTGTTGATGATGCCGGAGCGGTTGCACTGGTGCTGGAGAATATCCCGACCGAACTGGCTACCGAAATCACTGCTGCCGTGAACATCCCCACTGTCGGCATCGGCGCAGGTTCGGACTGCGATGCGCAGGTGCTGGTCTGGCATGATCTGCTGGGCATATCCGAATCCAATCCTCCGTTTGCGCCGGCTTATGCCGATGTGCGCAAAACAATGAACACAGCCATCGCCCGCTGGGTAGCGGATGTCAAACAAGGGGTTTTTTCCATATGATGATTCAACCGGATACCCCGCTAGCAGATAGCCGAGGCACATGCGCCAAACCGGTGAAAAGCAGCAATGTCGCGGCCGGTTTGATGCATGTGACCGAGGGAGCCTTCATGGCTGACTGCTTCCGGGGTGCCCTTCTTTGCTTCTTTCTTGGGCACACAAGAAAGAAGACGGCATCCGTATCAATGGAAATTCTGATATGACTATCATCGAATCGGTCACCGAACTGCGCCGTGCGCTTGCCCCATCCCGCAGCAGGGATCGTATCGCACTGATCCCGACCATGGGCTGTCTGCATGAGGGACATCTGAGCCTGATTCGCAAGGCAAAACATCTGGCCGACCTTGTTGTGGTCAGTATCTATGTCAATCCGCTGCAATTCGGGCCGAATGAAGACTTCGATGCCTATCCGCGTACCTTCGAGCAGGACTGCGAGCTTTGCCAACAGGAAGGCGTGGATTTCATCTTCCATCCGCACAATCTGTATCCGCAGGATGGTATGCGGGTATCGTTGAAAGTGGATGAACTGGATGCCTGTCTGTGCGGCAACTCCCGACAGGGGCATTTCGATGGTGTTGCGACCGTGGTAAACCTGTTGCTGAATATCGTGCAGCCGGATATTGCCATATTCGGCGAAAAAGACTGGCAGCAACTGGCCATTATCCGTCGCATGGTGAACGATCTGCAAATGCCCGTGGAAATTATCGGGGTGGAAACGGTACGCGAAACCGACGGGCTGGCCATGAGCAGCCGCAATCGTTATTTAAGCCCACAGGAACGTACCAGTGCAACGGTTCTGAACCGGGCGCTGACGATCATGCAGGACATGACTACGGCGGGCGAAAGCGATGTTGCCGTGCTGCTGGACTGCGTCAAAGCGCTACTGGCCGAATCCGATATTGATATTGATTATCTTGAAGTACGCGATGCCTATGCGCTGCAAAGCATCACCAGACTGAATTCAGAACATCCGGCGCGGGCATTGATCGCCGCCCGTTTCGGTGCGGCACGCCTGATTGATAATGCCGAATTACCTTTCCCTGCTGAGGAGACCACGTCATGAAACTGACCATGCTCAAATCCAAATTACACCGCGCCACCGTCACCCATGCCGAGCTTGATTACGAAGGCTCCTGTGCCATCGATCAGGATCTGCTTGATGCGGCCCATATCCTGCCATTCGAGCAGCTGCATATTTACAATGTTGCCAATGGTGAGCGTTTCACCACCTATGCCATCGCCGCTCCGCGCGGCTCGGGCACCATCGGTGTCAACGGCGCTGCTGCGCACAAGGCCAGCCCGGGTGACCTGCTGATCCTCTGCACCTATGCCGAGCTGGAGGCTGCCGAAGCCGAGCATTTCAAGCCGGCACTGGTGTATGTGAATGACGAAAACAGCATCACCCATACTACTCACGGCCATCTTGCTGCTGCCTGAAGCGTGCTCTATGCCGTTAGCAATGTTCCGGTCGAACTGGACAATACACAGGAAGAAATCGTTGCCCGGCTAGCGAAGCTTCTTGATGTTAACATACATGATATCCTCTCCTGCCAATGCGTGCGCCGCGCACTGGATGCCCGCAAAAAGAGCCACATCCACTTTGTCTGCACATATGAAATCGAGTTAGCCCAAGCGCTCGCCCAGCTACCGAAAAACACCCGCCTGATTGACGTTTCAGCACTCACACCCAGACACCCTGAAGCGCTGGTCGGTAAAGCCGGAGCTGACACGCATGTCATTGTGATTGGCGCAGGGCCTGCCGGACTGTTTGCCGCACTGGCATTGGCGGAAGCCGGTGTTCGCGTGACGTTACTGGAACGCGGCAAAGCGGTAGAAACCAGAATGCGGGATATCGGGCGACTGCGCTCGCGCGGCGAGTTGAATCCGGAAAGTAATATCTGTTTCGGCGAAGGCGGTGCCGGTACCTACACGGATGGCAAACTTTATACACGCATCAAACATCCGTTTCTGCGCCATGTACTGCACACGTTTGTCCGCTTCGGTGCCAGAAGCGATATTCTCATTGATGCTCATCCGCATCTGGGTACCGACAAGCTGGTACATATTGTACGTAATATGCGCCATCACCTGATTGATATAGGCGTGGATTACCGTTTCGAAGCTCGCGTGGATGACTTTCTCCTGCATCAGGCCTCCGTAGCCGGCGTACGTCTGGCCGACGGCAGCGAAATCCGTGCCGGACATGTCATACTGGCAACCGGACATTCAGCCCGCGATACGCTGGAACGCCTGCATGGGCTGAACATTGCCATTGAAGCCAAGGATTTTGCAGTCGGTGTGCGCGCCGAGCATCCGCAACAACTGATCAATGAGGCCCAGTTCGGCAACCGGGCCGGGCACCGCGCCCTGAGTGCGGCCGAATACGCGCTCACGCATCAGGTGACAGATTCACATCTCGGCAAGCGCGGTATCTATTCCTTCTGCATGTGTCCGGGCGGCCTGATTGTACCCTCACCAACCGAATCAGGCATGATGGCCGTGAACGGCATGAGCAATGCCAGACGTCGCGGTCAGTTCGCCAACTCAGGCATTGTCGTACAGGTCACCCCCGATGATATCGCCCGGCATGGTATTGCGGCATCGCCATTGATGGGCATGGCCTTCCAGCGCCAGCTTGAAGCGGCCACCTTTGCCGCCGCCGGGGCAAGCTATCAGGCTCCGGCCATGCGTTTGACGGATTTTATATCCAGGCATGCCAGCGGCGCCCTGGCGCCATCGGGTTTCAAGCCGGGGCTCGTAGCCGCCGACCTGCAAGCCCTGTTACCTGCCTGGGTCGCCATGCCTCTGACTGAAGGCATACAGAATTTCGGACGCAAGTTGCGCGGCTATGTCAGCGACGAGGCAAACCTTCTGGCCAGTGAAACACGCACCAGTTCCCCGGTTCGAATCCTGCGCGACAAAAACATGCAGAGCATCAGCATCAGCGGCCTGTATCCGGTCGGCGAAGGTGCAGGCTATGCCGGGGGCATCGTTTCAGCCGCAGTGGACGGGTTAAAGGCTGCGGAGGCGATTATCAGCCAGCTTGACGGCCTTCACGGCAGATGACAGATATCGGCTTTGAATATATTGCAGACACGGATGCCCGTATCCTGATCCTCGGCTCCATGCCCGGGCGCGAATCACTCAGACAGCAGCAATACTATGCTCATCCGCGCAATGCATTCTGGCCGATTATGGGAAGACTGTTCGGTTTTGACCCTGCCCTGCCTTACGAAGAACGGCTGCAGCATCTGTTACAGCACAAACTGGCGCTCTGGGATGTGGCCTATTGCTGCTCCCGGCCCGGAAGTCTTGATGCCCATATCAAAAATGCCAAAGCCAATGATTTCAGGACCTTTTTCAAGGATCATCGTCAGCTTCGCCATATCTTCTTCAATGGTGCCAAAGCCGAATCACTGTTTCGCCAGCTGGTCCTGCCGACCTCGGATGAAATTCCAGCCGGCACCCGGCTCCCCTCAACCAGTCCGGCGCATGCAGCCATGCATCAGGAAGAAAAATATCGAATATGGCGGCAGATCAAACAGCCCCTTGAAACCGGCCGAGCCGAACCCTATCTAAGCAATCCAGGTCACTTTCAATCAACTTAAGGAGTATTCATGACAGCAACAGCCACCAAAGAAACCCGCGCCTTCCAGACCGAGGTCAAACAGCTGCTGGATCTGATGATTCACTCGCTGTACTCGAACAAGGAAATCTTCCTGCGCGAGCTTATTTCCAATGCCTCCGATGCCGCCGACAAGCTGCGCTTCGAGGCCACCACCGATGATGCGCTGTACGAAGGCGATTCCGACCTGCATGTGTACATCGATGTGGATAAAGATGCCCGCACTATCACCGTACGCGACAATGGCATCGGCATGAGCCGCGATGATGTGATCGACAATATCGGCACCATCGCCCGCTCAGGCACCCGGGAATTCTTCGGTCAGCTCTCCGGCGATCAGGAAAAGGATGCACATCTGATCGGTCAGTTCGGCGTCGGCTTTTATTCATCCTTCCTGGTAGCCGACAAGGTCACACTGACCACGCGTCGTGCAGGGCTGGAAAAAGAGCATGGCGTGCGCTGGGAATCTGCAGGGGATGGTGAATATGCGCTGAAAACCATCGAGAAAGAAAGCCGCGGCACTGAAATCGTACTGCACCTGCGCGAGGACGCGGATGAATTTCTCGAATCATTCCGCCTGAAATCCATTATTCACAAGTATGCCGACCACATTCCCTTTCCGATTCGCATGCTCGGCACACCGCTTCCGGCCGCCGAGGGAGAAGAAGAAAAACCGGCTGAAATCGAAACCGTCAATCAGGCGTCGGCACTGTGGACGCGCTCGAAATCCGAACTTTCCGATGAAGATTACAACAACTTCTACAAGCACATCGGCCACGATTTCGATGATCCTCTGGCTTATCTGCACCAGCGTCTGGAAGGGAAATATGAGTACACGTTACTGCTCTACCTGCCCAGGCATGCCCCGTTCGATCTGTGGCAGGCCGAATCCAAGCACGGTGTAAAATTGTATGTGCGGCGCGTATTCATCATGGAGGCCACTGAAGACCTTCTGCCTCGCTACCTGCGCTTCGTGCGCGGCGTCATGGACAGCAATGACCTGCCGCTGAATGTGTCGCGTGAAATCCTGCAACAGAGTCCGGCCATGGAAGCCATGAAGAAGGGAGCGACCAAACGTGTGCTCGGGCTCCTGGCTGATATGAGCGCGGACAAAGCAGAAGATTATGCCAGCTTCTGGGGTGAATTCGGCAATTGCCTGAAGGAAGGCGTAATCGAGGATTTCGCCAATCGGGAAAAGATCGCCAAACTGCTGCGCTTTGCTTCAACATACTCGGATGAACAGACCGTCAGCCTGGACGATTATATCGCCCGCATGCAGAAGGGTCAGGACACCATCTACTATATCACCGCCGAATCGCTGGCTGCCGCCAAGCACAGCCCGCATCTGGAGGTGCTCCGCAAGAAGGGTATAGAAGTACTGCTGCTGCATGATCGCATCGATGAATGGCTGACCAGCCACCTGACCGAGTTCAACGGCAAGAAACTGCAGTCCATTGCCAAGGGCGATCTGGACCTTTCAAACATCGGCGAAAGCTCCGAGAAAGAAAAGAAGGAGCATGAAGCAGCCATCAAATCCGCCGAGCCGGCTGTGAAGAAGCTGAAGGAATCGCTGGGAGAGCGCGTCAAGGACGTGCGCATTTCCGACCGTCTGACCGAATCGCCGGCCTGCCTGATTTCGGACCAGTTTGATATCAGCGGCAACCTCGAACGCATCCTTAAACAGGCGGGACAGGATGTGCCGGAGGTAAAACCGATCCTGGAAATCAACCCGGAGCATGATCTGGTCAAACGGCTGGCCAAAATGCGCTCGAAAGAAAAGATCAGCGACTGGTCAGATGTGCTGTTCGATCAGGCCGTACTGGCTGAAGGCGCATTACCTGATGATCCGGCCGGTTTCGTGCGCAAGATGAATGCGCTGCTAAACAGCTAATCTGTGAATAACCCGGTCGTCAACAGGGGCCGCCGATGGCAGCCTCTGTTGACATCCATCTTATGGCATGGACACCTGACCGGAGTACACTTCGCGTTTTTGTCTCTGCAATGCCCTGAAGCATGCATCATGGGAAGGGCGGGATACGTGTATCTTGAATTTCCCTTCATGATATGCAGAGATTGATGATACTCACAAAAGAAACGTGTTAACAGCGATAATACGCAATGTCTGCGAATGCGCTAGGATATGAGGTCAACCAGTATCATGATCAGCCATCGGGCCCATCCCTTGAAATGTTTATTATCACTCGTTGTTTTAGCGCATGTGTTTTTTGCATCTTCGGCCATGGCCGAAGATGATATGGACGCATGGCGGCCCAAAGCAATCGAGCATGACTGGATACAACTGACTTCGGGTAAATGGCTGAGCGGAACCATTCTCTCCATGTATGATGATACGCTGGAATTCGATAGTGAAAAGCTCAAAATTCTCAGTATTGACTGGGACGATGTTAAATTCCTGCAAAGTTATCAACCCTTTCATGTTCTTTTTGCTGCAGCGGGTGCAAGTGAAGAGGATTAGCGCCTCGTCAGGTTAACCGGAGCAATTGATACAGGCTCCAACATCAAGATTGGCATTCTCAGCATATCAGGGAAACATGGTAGCATCAGCAGTGACACCCAGGTGGTCGCATTCGACCGAAATTCGATCATATCATTTGCGCCAAGCGGCCAGCGTGAAATTGACCGATGGTCATTGAAAGCCGGTCTTAGCCTGAATGTTCAGCGTGGTAATGTCAGTCAAGCCGATTATACAGCAAAGGTGGTGCTAAGACGCAACACTGCGACAACACGTTTTATTACGGATTATCTCGGCAACTTTTCGAGGACAGATGCAGGGGCAGGCAACAGTGTGATAACGACCAACAACCATCGCGTAACTTCCGGCCTTGATGTTTTTGTGAACAAATACTTTTTCTGCCTGTTCACCAAGGGAACTTTTTGATATTGGCACCAATGGGAAATTGGTTCACGATGACAGTGGCGGTATTATTGGCGCTCCCCGGATGCACGAGGATCTGCAATCTGAAGGCGAGAGTGTTAGTTTGAATCGTGTGGCTCGCCTCATGTCGGCACACGGCATTCAAGGATGGCCTCGCAAGAAGGGACGGGGACAAAAGCGGCAGACGGTTCGACCTGCAGGGATAAAAAATCATCTGGAGCGAGATTTTACAGCCCTGGAGCCTGATACGAAGTGGGTTACCGACATCACGGAGATCGCAACACAGGAGGGAAAACTGTATCTTTGTGTGGTTCTGGATCTGTACAGCAAATTAGTGATTGGCTGGTCTATGCATCATAGGCAAGACCGTCACATGGTCATACGGGCAGTGGAAATGGCTGTATGGCAACGCCAAGGCGCCGCCAGCGTGATTTTGCACTCAGATCGGGGTTGTCAGTTTACCAGCAGTGATTATCAGAAACTGCTTAAGCAGCATGGTCTGACAAGTAGTATGAGTGCTGTTGGCCACTGTGGTGATAACGCAGCCTGCGAAGGATTTTTTGGCATGCTCAAGCGCGAAAGAATCCATCACCGTCGGTATCGAACACGCAACGAAGCAAAAGCAGATGTTTTTGATTATCTGGAGCGATTCCATAACCCCAGAATGCGACGTAGGCTCGCCTCGCACGATATGAGATTTGCATCGCTTTTAAACCGTCCGTAAAATGGGGTAGAACCCAACGCAAACCGCCGATGCTAAGGCCAATCACAAATCAAACTGCCCTCTGTGCGCTATCGGGCATGATTCAAACAAAAGCCGAATATGGATGTTGTCTGAAATGGATGCAGATCATGTATCTGCATGGAGTAAAGGTGGAGCAACAGATATTACGAACTGCCAAATGCTATGCAAAACAAACAATAGGGCGAAGGGTAACAGGTAAAAAATGCTTCAACACCTTTGTCGAACGGCTTGGCGACAGCGCGGGCTTTTATCCATACTCAGAATTCCTCAATCCAGGCGGGTACGCTCTTCCTGCTCCTGGGCTGTTTTACATTCGATGCACAGTGTTGTCACAGGGCGTGCCTGCAAACGCTTGATGCTGATATCGCCACCACAGGATTCGCATAAACCGAATTCGCCCGCCTTGATACGCTCCAGCGCCTGATTGATCTTCTTGATCAGTCGGCGTTCACGATCTTTGATACGCAGATCAAAATTCAGATCCGTTTCCGCATTGGCCTGATCTGTCGGGTCAGGAAAAGCAGTCTGTTCCTGCTCGTGCATGGCATGCACCGTGTCACTCTGGGCTACTTCAAGCTCTGCTTTCCAGTCGGTTAGCTGCTTATCAAAGTCGGCGACTTGCTTCTTCGTTAAAGCCATGATGTCCTTCCTCCAAACAATGGGAAATCGGAATAATATAAAGTCGATCCCCGAAAAGGCGGCGTACCATAACGATTCAGAACAAAGGTGTAAACGAAAGCCACCCCATCATTCTATACCGACGCCTGCCCAGCCAGCAGAACGGCCAAACAATGATACCAGTCTTCTGCTAGCTCTGGCAATGCCGGAGATACCCCGAAAGAGCTCAGGTTCACCACAGGCATACTCAACCCGCAGGGGTGGATGGATGAAAACCATGCCGGATCGACAGCCACATTCAATGCCATGCCATGAGATGCAACACCTCTAGCCACTCGCACACCCAGTGCAGCCACCTTGCCCTGATCCAGCCATACCCCCGGAAATCCGCAACGGCGCCTTGCCTGCAGACCAAATCCGGTCAGGAGATCAATACAGGATTGCTCCAGTAGATGCACATACGTCTTCACGCCCATAGCACGCGAACGAAGGTTTACAATCGGATATAGCAATATCTGACCGGGTCCGTGAAAGGTGGTTTCTCCGCCCCGGTCCGTGACCAATAGCGGGGCCGGCAGGCTCTCACTGCTGCGGTTATCCACCCCGCGGCGCCCCGTGGTATAGATCGGGTCATGTTCACAGGCCCAGATCACCTCATCCCCCCCACTCTGCGATACCCGCACTGCGCGATTCTGCAAGCGCTGCCACATCGGCCCATAGGGCTGCCGGCCCAGCCATTCGAAGGCAGATATGGCGTGTTGTTCAGCCATTATTCCGACCCGGCAGGAAAATACGGCATTGCATAATTGTGATCTGCATCACGGCGATTTTCGTGCTTTGGTTTAAGCATGGATAGGCAAAAAAATAAAACACGCTGATGCAATGGAGGTATGACATGAAAAAAAGACTGGTGTTTTCGACCATGTATCTCGCCATGTATGCCACACTCATTATCAATATGGTCAGTAAAAGCAGAATATTCAAATCCATTGATTCCATCACGGGGTAATCGCTGACTGGTAGTCATCACAAGCAATGTTTTTTTTACCATCTTGTACAGCGCAGCAAAAAAACCAATATCAATGAGGATGCCGACACCGCCAAACAGCATGCGGCCGAACGATTCATCTGCCTGGTCCGTCGTCACAGGCCCGCTGAACAGAATGGATACGATGATGAAAACACACGCTCTCCCGGCCCGAAACCAATCCATGTAAATACCGCCCCGAAACAGGCGACAACCACCAGACCCAGCAACTGGGAGATGATATCCTGCCGGTCTTGTCGCACAGATTTACCGGTTCCTGACCTTGCAACAATCAACCCTGCCACAACGAACATCAAACCTGAAATAACAACGATCCAGCCCGGTGCTCTGAGCGTGGCCTCAATCACGCCGGCCCCCATCAATATAATCAGCGTGCCAGCGGCAATAAACGGAACGCCCATCCATCTGAGCTGCGTTTGCGACATGGGTTTCTTCGCTCCATGCATCATAGGCAACACCCATACATCACTTTCACATCAGAAAAGCTCTGCAATGCAACGTCAATACTTTGCCAGCGAGTCATCCACATCATCGATCCAGCGCAGAATGCCTCCGGCCAGGTTCTTCACGCGTGTATAACCCTTGGATTGCAGGAATTCGACCGCCTGAGCTGAACGTCCGCCCATTTTGCAGTGCACCACCACATCACGGTCCTTTGGGACCTCGGCAAAGCGCTGCGGCAACTGGCCCAGCGGAATCTCCCAGGTTCCCCCGATACGGCAGATATCCAGCTCAAATGGCTCTCGCACATCCAGCACAAACAGATCCGGCTGCTCATCCAGCAGCGTCTTTAACTGCCGCGGTGTAATATCATCTTCGGAAAGCATTTCTTCCCCCTCTGCAGCTTCGGTTGGCGGCAGGCCGCAAAACTGTTCGTACTCGACCACATCGCCAATCGTGGGATGTTCACCGCATGCCGGGCACTCGGGGTCGCGACGCAGCTTCACCTCGCGAAAGCGCATCTCCATTGCATCGTAGAGCATCAGCCGACCACTCAACGTCGTGCCCTTGTCCAGAATCATCTTCACCGCCTCGGTTGCCTGGATAACGCCGATCACGCCCGGCAACACGCCCAGCACCCCGCCTTCGGCACAGGAAGGGACCAGTCCGGGCGGTGGCGGTTCAGGGTACAGACAGCGATAGCACGGCCCCTGCTGATCACCCTGTTTATAATTGAATACCGTCGCCTGGCCCTCAAACTGAAAAATCGAGGCATAGATCAGCGGCTTTTTCTCCAGCACACAGGCATCATTCACAAGATATCGCGTCGGGAAATTATCCGTACCGTCCACGACCAGATCGTACTGACGGACTATCTCGCGCACATTATCACGCCGGATTCCCTCACCATGCAGGTTCACTGTCAGATGCGGGTTGATGCCCAGCAATGTATCGCGTGCCGACTCCACCTTCGGCCGTCCAATGTCGGCGGTGGAATGGGCAATCTGGCGCTGCAGATTGGAATCATCCACCACATCGAAATCAACCAGCCCGATCGTGCCAACCCCGGCTGCCGACAGATACAGCGCAATCGGACTACCGAGCCCGCCGGTGCCAATACACGCCACCTTCGCACACTTGAGCTTCTCCTGCCCCTCCAGCCCTACCTGTGGCAGGATGATATGGCGATTGAATCGCGCCAGTTCCTCTGCACTTAGAATATCCGACATCTTCAACTCCTACTTCTAGAATCCGCCACTGATTCAGGACATGTCCTGCAAACTCTCGTACATGGCACGCACGCCTTCAGGCTGGCAAACCAGCAGAATATCACACCCGGCGGCTTCTGCTGCCCGAGCGGCCTGCGGCACATTCTCACCCACGCCTTTCATACACAGATCATCACTCCAGACTAGGCCTCTGAATCCAAAGCGCTGCCGCAGCACATCCCCCAGCCAGTAATGCGACAGCGTCGCCACCCGCTGCTCTACTCGGGTATAGATCACATGTGCCGTCATAAGGTGCCCCAGGCCTTCACCGATCAGCTCGGCAAACGCCCCGGCTTCATCCAGAAGGATATCCAGCGATACATCCACACGCGGCACATCCACATGCGAATCAGCATCCGCCCGCCCGTGACCCGGGAAATGCTTGCCGATCGCCGCAATACCTGATTCCTCAAGACCGCGCATGCATGCTGTTGCCAGTGCGCTGACACAGTTCACATCATCAGCATAGGCCCGCGCACCGATAATGCTGTGCCCGCTTGTTGAAAACACATCCAGCACCGGCGCACAATTGTGTGTAAACCCCAGGGGCTTCAGCGCTTCAGCGACACTCAGACTGTCCTGAAACACCGCCTGTATGGCCGTGCCTGCATTGCGCCGGTACATGGTTCCGTAATCAGCACCATGCAAACGATTGGAAAATGGCGGCCATGGAATGCGATTAACCCGGCCACCCTCCTCGTCGATAGCAGCCCATGTATCCTTGCCCGCAATACCGCGCACCTCGGACAGCAGTGCTGTCACCTGCTCCGGCGATTCGATATTGCGGCTAAACAGGATCACGCCTCTGGGCGGCATATCCCGCAACCAGCAGCGCTCATCATCCGTTAACGTCAAGCCTTCAAGTCCGATCACCAGCTTCTCATGCATGGGCTGAGGCTAGCGCCAGTCTCCGCCAAACTCACTGGCCAATCGATCCTGCTTCGACCCTGTGCATTTTCAAGGGAGAACAAATAATTCTGATCGGCAACTTCCGGCCGGTTTAAGCCTTTCGAATCTGGCTAATGACTTTGCCCATTCATGCGTACATCGAGTTTGTCGCGCATGGCATCACCGAGAAGATTGACAACCATCACAAGCGAAAACAGCACCAATCCCGGCCAGATTACCAGTGACGGCGAAACCAGCATCAGGCGAGTGCCTTCGCGGATCATCGTACCCAGCGATGCGTCCGGAGGTTGCACGCCGACACCGAGAAATGACAGCCCGGCCTCGCCGATAATCACAGCTGCAAGGCCAAAGCTCGCTTCAATCAGCAACGGTGCGGCAATATTGGGAAGCAGGTGGCGCCATGCGATATAGGGCGCACTGGCGCCATTGGCGACGGCCGCCTCAACAAAGGGGGTGCCCTTGAACGACAGCACCTGAGCCCGGGTCAGGCGTGCGAACCCAACCCAGCCGACGGCCACCAGTGCTATGATCAGATTATCCACCCCCGGCCCCAGCATCGCAGCCAGTGCAATGGCCAGAAGAATGCCGGGGAACGACAAGACAATATCGGCCAGCCGCATCAAACCAGCATCAAGTATGCCGCCAGCCCAGCCGGCCAGCATCCCGATGGAAATACCGACCATGCCGCCAAACAGTATCACGGCCATGCCCACCGAGAGAGAGAGCTGCAGCCCTTCGGCAAGTCGGGCCAGCACATCGCGCCCCAGTGCATCGTGACCCAGAGGATGTGCCGGGCCGGGGGCGGCAAGCACCCGGTCCAGATCGACAGCATGCCCGTCCTGACCGAAAAGCAACGCCGCCAGCATCACCAAGGCAGGCACCAGCAGACAGAGAATCACCAGATATCTGGATGCCCTAGCCATGCCGCTGCCTCGGATCCAGTAGCAAGCCCAGCATATCGGCCAGCAGATTGGCCAGCACATAGAAGGCGGCAATCATCAGCACACAGCCCTGCACCAGCGGATAATCACGCCGCTGGATGGCCTCGATGGTCAACAGGCCCAGACCCGGCCAGTCAAATACCGTCTCGGTAATCACCGCCCCGCCCAGCACAGCCCCCATCTGCAGGGCAAACATGGTAATCACCGGAATCGCAGCCAGACGTGCCGCATGCCGCCACCAGATCGTCCGCTCGGAAATACCAAAGGCCCGGGCCGTACGTACCGCATCGCCACCCATCGCTTCCAGCCAGGAAGATCGGGCCATTCTTGAAAGAACAGCCGCCAGCGCCGTCCCCAGGGTAATCGCCGGCAACACGATCGCGCCCGGCTGATCCATACCCGAGACCGGCAACCAGCCAAGGCCCACGGCAAACACCAGCATCAGCACCGGCCCGAGCCAGAAATTCGGAATGGATACACCCAGCAGTGAAAACCCCATAGCCGCCACATCCTGACGATGCCCCGCATGGCGTGCGGCCCAGTAGCCAAGGGGCAACGCAAGCACGACCGCCAGCAGCAGGCTGACCGCCGCCAGCCGGGCTGTTGCAGGAATACGCTCGATAATCCGTTCGAACACAGGGCGGTGATCTACAAGGCTCTGGCCCCAGTCGCCCGCAACCAGACCTCCGAGATAGCCTGTATATTGCTGCCAGACCGGCTCATCCAGATGCAGCGCTGCCCGCAGGGCTTCGCGATCGGCCGGCATGGCGGTTTCGCCAAGCAGCGCATCCACAGGATCACCGGGCACCAGATGTAGGAGAAAAAACACCAGCGTAGCGACGCCCAGCAAGGTGGGAATCGCCTGAACAAAGCGAATGGAAACGGTGCGGACAATCACCCGGCCAGACTAGCCGCCCGGATATCCTTTGAACATATGACAAGCTGTATATGCCCGAAGAAGGGGCATGGCCGGCGGGCAAGGACGCTATCATCCCATCATCATCGCCCATGGGATGTGCCTGAATGCGCAGTGAAACAACAGCATATGGCAGCCCCGGATCATGTTTGGCACTTGCTTTCACGCCGGAGCAATCGCATCCTGCGGACATGAGCAAACAGCACTTTGATCAGGATGAAATTAACAAATTCGAAGCCATGGCTGAGGAGTGGTGGGATCCCGCAGGCAAGTTCAAGCCGCTGCATCGCATCAATCCGTTGCGTCTGGATTACATCGCCGGCCATATCGACCTGCCGAACAGCACAGTACTGGATGTCGGTTGCGGCGGTGGTCTGCTGGCCGAGGGCATGGCTTCACGCGGCGCAAAGGTCACCGGTATTGATCGCTCCCCCAAGGCGCTGGCCGTAGCCCGCCTGCATGCCGAGCAGAGCGGCACAGCGGTGGAATATGTCGAAAACGACGCCGAAACATGGGCCGAAGCCCATATCGGATATTACGATACCATCACATGTCTGGAAGTGCTCGAACACGTCCCTGACGTCGGGCGCACAGTGAAAGCCTGCGCCGCGATGATCAAGCCCGGCGGCAGTTTCTTTTTCGCTACCCTGAACCGCAATCCTGTTTCCTATATCAAGGCTATTCTTGGGGCTGAATATATCATGGGCTGGCTGCCAAAGGGAACGCATGAATACGCCAAGTTCATCAAGCCCTCGGAGATGCATGCCGCGCTACGCCATGCAGGGCTGGATATCCGCGAATTGCGCGGCATGTCCTATTCGTTGCTTGCCGACCGTTTCAGCCTCAGTGAAGATTTATCAGTCAATTATCTTGGTCTGGCTGTCAAACCCGACTGAGTTATCCATCCCTGCATGGCAAGTGCACATTGCAGTCTTGTCCGATAGATTGCCCCGCCATGTGGCGCTTTCTGTTCCTTCTGACGTTTATGCCTGCAGCCGCCGCCGCAGCAGGGCTGGATATTACCGCCGATGAACTGACTCAGGACAGCTATGGCACCGTTATTGCCAGCGGCAATGTGGTGATCAAGCAACGGCCAGTGCGAACTCTGCGCCATATGCGCATCACACCGATCGACTGGCACATCGTCCGTGCCGACTTCGATCAGACAACCGAGCCCACCGACGTCAAACCGAAACACAAACGCTTAACACTTAATAAAACCGCGCAGGGCTGGAAAATCATTTCCGAGCAGAGCCTCGATGCCGCCGATGCAGAGGAGGACATGCGGCCCTACCCTTCGATTGAAGATGCTCTCGCGTCGTGGCGCAAGGCGTGGAGCGAACAGAAACAGGATCAGTATTTCTCCGCCTATTCCGATCAATTCCGACCTGATAGCCGCTTTGCTTCTCAGGCCGACTGGCGAAGCTACAAAAAAAGAGCCATCGCCAATAAACAGTATATTCGAGTAAAAGTGGAGGGTATTCGTATCCAGCCACTGAAATCCGATCAGATGCAGGTTGAGTTCATTCAATATTACGACTCCGATCGAGGCAACAGCCGCGACATCAAACGCCTGATTTTTGGGCGGGCCGACAGTGGCTGGAAGATTCTGCGGGAAACGGTCATCGACACATTCAGCATCGCCGCCGACATCAACAGTCAGGAAAGCCCGGAACAGGCTATTAGCGCCTGGAAAAACGCCTGGAACCGACGTGACTTGCAGGCTTATACAAACCGGTATGCTGCAGATGCATATCCTGTGCAGCAGTACCCCACGCGTCAGGCCTGGCTGAATGCGCTGCAGGCAAACTTTGCCAAGACTCCTGAACGTTCCATGACAGCTGACAGGGTCAAGTTCAACCGCCAGCAACACAGCATACGCGCCGAGGGGCATGTTCAGATGCAATCTGCTGAAGGCCGTATCCAGGCGGAATCGGCAGAAATCGACAGTGAAACACATGCCGGAACTATTGAACAGGCGACGCTCTACCTGCCCAACGGCGAGCGTCTGCAAGCCAAAAAACTGACGCGCGTCAACGACACGCTGTTTGAAGCGCACGATGCTCGCTTCAGTACGTGCTCGGAAAGCGATGAAGCATGGGCGCTTCAGGCCGATACAATCCGCCTCGACCAGCAGCAGGGCGAAGTAACGGCCAGACATACCAAATTCGAAATAGCCGGAGTCCCGGTACTGTATTCACCGTGGTGGTCTCAGCCACTCAAGCGCAAGTCCGGGCTGCTAACTCCGAAGGTGGCTACCAGCAAGCGTCGGGGCACTGAACTTGGCCTGCCCCTGTACCTTGCCCCGTCAACCGACTTGGATGCCACCCTGACCCCCACCTGGATGAGCGCGCGCGGTGTCATGGGAGAGGTCGAGCTACGCCATATTTCCAAACTGGGCAGCGAACGCATCGATGTAGCAGGCATCAACGACAGCATCACCGGCAGTGCCCGCTCACGCCTGCAGGGCGATATCAAGTGGCAACTGCCCGGTAATATCGCCCTGAATATCAAGGCAGACCATGTCAGCGATCATCTGTATATGGCTGACTATGCCACCGGTAGTGATGCCAGTAAGCGCTATCTGGAAAGCACCGCCACCCTGTCCCGTTCGTATGTTACAGATTCACTCAGAGGCGACTGGATGCTCATGGGCCAGCACCAGCAGGATCTGACCCTCACCAGTAATGCCACCGTGCTGCATATCCAGCCCAGGCTGGAAAGCCATCTGCAGTGGGCACCCCTGAGCAATACCTATCTCCACTTCGATCAACAGACCACCCGCTTTGCGCGCAGCAGCGGTATCGATGGCTGGCGCATGGACCTGCACCCTTACATTGAAATCCCGTGGAAACTGGAAGGCGGGGGGATATCCGCCACTCTGCAGGCCGGCAGCCATCACACCCGCTACTGGTTGCAGGACACCGTTCTTCCAGCACAGCAGCAACGCACCAGCGGCGAGGCCAGCCTGGAGCTGCGCAGCGATTTCGAACGCATTTCCGCTGACAAGACCTGGCGACACCAAATCTCGCCGATACTGCGTTATGATTATATCGGCGTATCCGATCAGACGAATATGGCAAATTTCGATTCCACATTCGGCAGGCTGACCTGGAGCAACCTGCTGAACGGCAACCGTTTTACCGGGCGTGACCGCATTGAACGCATCAATCGCATATCGATGATGCTTGAGACCCGCTGGCAGCATAAAGATGGACTGGCATCCCGTGAATTCCTGATGCTACGCGCCGGGGCAGCCTACGATATGTTGCGTCAATCGGTCGATCCGATTGTGCAGCCCGCTGCCACACGGCCTTTTTCAAATCTGCTCGCCGAATTTGCACTGACACCCGTGGATGGTTTTCGCCTGTTTGCCAGCGGCCAGTACAATTCGGCTGACCGCTACTGGGCAACCCTCACGTCACGCATAGATGTCACAGCCGGTATCGTACGCCTGCAGGCCGGCTATCAGTTCACCGATGCCCGCTATGCACTGGCAGCTCAACTGATCAACCTGTCCGGCAGCATCCGACTTGGCCAGCGCTGGCAGGCCAGCGGAAAATGGGTATATGACAACCTGATCAAACTGACCCAGCAGGCCACACTGGGCCTGAAATATTCGCATCCCTGCTGGAGCCTTGGGCTGGAAGGCTATCGTCTGAACAGGCCCAACGGCACAGCCCGGAATGCAGACTATGGTGTCCAAATCTTGCTTGAGTTCAAGGGGCTGGGTAGCGTCGGTTCTTCCTGATCTCATGGCTACACAGTGCTGCTCATGATAATTCAAATCTTTCCACTGACTGGAGGCCCCATGCGCATTACCGCCATGCTTGCGACCCTGCTGACAATGATCATGCCCGCACAGGCCGAAACCCTGGATTCGATTGCTGCTGTGATCAACAATGAGCCCGTCACCTGCTACGAAATCCAGCAGGATGTACTCACCATGCAGAAGCAACTGGGACAATCCGGCACCAAGCAGATGCCGCCCCGGGATCAGCTGATGGCTCGCGCCCTGAGTGATCGTATCACCAGCACCCTGCAGGCTCAGCAAGCGCGCAAACTGGAAATCAAGGTGAGTGATGATGAGCTTGATAAAACCATCGCCAACATCGAAACAAACAACAAACTATTGCCCGGTCAACTAAAGCTGGCACTGGCACAACAGGGCATAGATTATGATGCCTACAGGAAGAACCTGCGCGAACAAATCCTCAACAGTAAACTGGTCAATATTGCCGTGCGCAGTAAAGTGAAGATCAGCGATGAGGCTATGCGCGAATATTATCGCAAACATATCGCCAACTCATCCCCTGTACGTGAGGTTCGTCTGGCCCAGATTTTCATTGCCCTTCCCACCGACCCCACACCGGAGCAGGTGTCTGCCACACGGGACAAAGCCAAGCATATCTATCAGGAACTCAAATCCGGCAAAGATTTCGCTCAACAGGCATCACTGCATTCCGATGCTCCTGATGGCAAAAAAGGCGGTGTCATGGGCTGGTTTATGCCGGGCGGCATCGCCACCCGATTCGCCTCGGCGCTGGACCTTCCGGTCGGTGATATCTCAAATCCGATTCGCTCACCCGGAGGCTTTCACATCCTGACCGTACTGGATGAACGCATGCATCAACCGGAACCCCGGAGCGGCGACAGTCATGATGAAATACATGCCCGTCATATTCTCCTGCAGATACCGAAAACAGCCGATAAGGCCACACGCGCCAAAATCCTCTATCGCGCTAGAAACATCGCCAAAGACATGGCTGATGCAAGCGATGAGGAATTTGCCACACGCGCCAAGGAAGTCTCGCAGGGTCCAAGTGCCAGCCGTGGTGGCGATCTGGGGTGGTTCAAACGCGGTGCCATGGTCAAAGCATTTGAAGAAGCAGCATTCAAGCTCAAAGCCGGCGAAACAAGTGGCGTGGTCGAATCACCCTTTGGCCTGCATATCATCCGGGTTGTGAATACACGTCATATTGATCCGAATTCATTTGAAGCCAAACGCGATAAAATTCAGGAAATCCTTATCAATGCCGAGATGCAGGAGCAATTGCCACGCTGGCTGGCCGCTGTAAAAGCAAGAGCCGTAATTGAAAAGCATGACTGTAGCGATGTTGTGTTTGACGGTGCGGCTATAGCTGCTGTGGCGGTGCCCGCCAGCGCGCCAGCAGCTCAGGCTTCCGACTCCCCGGAAGCAGCGCTTGAACGCTGGCTGGATGCCTGGCGCAATCAGGAGCTGGATACCTATTTCTCCGCCTACAGCGAGCATTTTGATCCGGGCAAGCGTTTTCACACTATGGACAAATGGAAGGCGTACAAGGCACGCGTGATCGGTAATAAACGCTATATCCGCATCCAGCTGAAGGATATCAGGGTTGAGCCGGTCGATGACGCACATGTGCGTATCAGCTTTGAGCAGCGTTTCGAGTCGGGCAGCTACAAAAGTCTTGATGTCAAGACTCTGGATATGGAGAAAACCGACGACCGCTGGCTGATTATCCGCGAACAATCTCGCCCGCTGCAGTAAACCCGTGATTCCACTGCTTGTCACCGTTGGCGAGCCCGCCGGTATCGGCCCGGATTGCATCCTGCGCCTGTTCACCGATGACCCGGCCAGTCTGTCCGGCTGTATCATCGCAGCACCGGCCACATGGCTGAACGAACGGGCAACAGCCATCGGCCTGCCGACAACAGCCTGCGAACATCCTGATTTGGCATCCACACCCACATGCGATGTCGGTCTGCAGTGCTGGAACCCTCTATCCGATAGCACAGCAAGCGGACCGATCACACTCGGCCGCCCTGCTGCAGCCACTGCCGATGCTGTCGTCGCCTGCATCCGTGAGGCAGCCCATGCCTGCATCAGCGGTGGAGCTGCCGGCATGGTTACCGGTCCGATTGAAAAGGCCATACTGAAAAATAGCGGCTTTGCTTTTCCCGGCCACACCGAATATCTGGCGCACCTGGCAAACAACTCGGACTTTGTCATGATGCTGGCCTCGGATACGCTGCGCGTAGCCCTGCTGACCACGCATTTGGCAATCGGCGATGTACCTTCCGCCCTATCGACACAGGCAACCCTTCGCTGCCTCGAAATTACGGCACGCGATTTACAGCGGCGCTTCGGCATTGCCAGCCCGAACATCGGCCTGTGCGCCCTGAACCCGCATGCCGGCGAGCAGGGGCACTTTGGCGATGAGGAGAGCTGCATCCTTGCCCCTGCTGCTGAAGCCGCGCGGAAAAACGGCATCTGGGTCACTGACCCCCTGCCTGCCGACACCATGTTTTCCGCCCCGGTGCGCAACCAGTTCGACGCAGTGGTCTGCTGTTATCACGATCAGGCGCTGATTCCGATCAAAGCACTAAGCTTCGGCGAAGCAGTCAATATCACACTCGGCCTGCCCTTTATCCGCACCAGTGTCGATCATGGCACAGCACTCAATCGTGCAGGAACAGAAAAAGTGTCCTACAGTAGCCTTAAGGCAGCTATTAGCATGGCACGCGACATGCGTAGACATCCGGGTAAAGCGGATACTCGCCAAACCAGTATCTGACAGGAGGACATCGTGCAACTCAATCAACTGGCCGGACACCTGTTGCTTGCCACCCCGTCACTGAGCGATCCGAACTTCAAGGATGCCGTTGTACTGGTCTGCAATCATGATCAGGACGGCAGTATGGGGCTGATCATCAACCGCCCACGCGGCCTGAGCATGCTGGAAGTACTGACTGATCTGGATATTTCGGCCGGAGATCCGATTCAGGATACTGAAAACCTCGCCCACCCGGTGTTTGACGGCGGCCCGATCGATGCATTTCGGGGTTTTATCCTGCATGACGGATGGCAGGTGTTCGATTCAACCATGCAGGTGACAGAGGATCTGTACCTGACTGCCTCCCGCGATGTACTTGAGGATCTGGCCCGGGGTGAAGGGCCGGAGCATTACATGATGATGCTCGGCTATGCCGGCTGGGCCGCCGGTCAGCTGGAAAACGAGCTGGCCAATAACGACTGGCTGATTGCACCGGCCAGCCATCAGATCGTGTTCCAGGAACCACCCGAACAACGCTGGAGCTTCGGCGCCCGCTGTATGGGTGTGGAGCGCTCGCAGCTATCCAGTCAGATCGGCCATGCCTGATCTCACTTATAAACCCTGCCTTATGGAGTAGCCTCTTGAATATCCTGATTGCCTACCATTCCGATTATGGAAACACGAAAAAAATGGCCGATGCCATCGCCGCCGGCATCCGTGCGGCCAACGCCGCCCTGCAACCGGTACTCAAACTGGCTGAACAGACTTCGCAAGATGATCTGCTTGATGCCGATGTTATTTTCTTCGGTACGCCCGTGCACATGGGCTCAATGGCATGGCCGATGAAGAAACTGATTGATGAGGCCGGTAAGCTATGGATGGAAGGTGCACTCGAAGGCAAGGTCGGTGGCGTATTCGTTTCCGGTGGCGGTTTCGGCAATGCCGGTGGCGGCGTGGAAACCACAATGATTGCCCTGCATGCGCATTTCCTTGAACAGGGCATGGTGATCATCGGGTTTCCCAAACATCTTTCGGGCTATGCTGAAGGCGGCCTGCACTGGGGCGCTTATGGCAGAAGCGGGAATCACGAAGGTATGCCGGCCAGCATCTCCGATGCCTCCCTCGTCGCTGCCCGCAGCTATGGTGCCCATGTGGTGGAAATGGCAGAGAAAATCATCTGATGATACCTCCAGCCTGTAAACCCGGCGGCTGTGATCGGGCAGCAGGACCGAAAATAAGCGGATCAGGCACCCACCTTGTATAAAGAAGTTATTCCTATGCACAATTTATTGCGCTATCATCTGTATTTGGCATGATTCCCGGCTATAGCATCATGTCTTGCCGGGATGGTGGAATTGGTAGACACAAGGGACTTAAAATCCCTCGGAGAGCAATCTCTGTGCGGGTTCGACTCCCGCTCCCGGTACCAGTCATGCCTGAGGGGAGGCTAATGCAACATGATTGAGGGTTCATGTCTGCGCATATATCTAACCGAATCGGATCGCATTGACGGACGCCCTGCCATTGAGGCGGTGCTTGATCTGTGTCGACTCAGCGGCTTGCGCGGTGTCACCGTGTTGCGAGGCATTGAAGGTCAGGGTTCTCACGGAGTTCATAGCGCTTCTTTTCTGGCCCTTTCGAATGATCTTCCCATTCTTGTTGAAGCCATGGACACCTGCGAGCGCATCAAACATGCGGTGCAGCAAATGCGCCCGCATCTGGGCAGCCACCTTGTCGCCACCTGGCCCGTCACCCTGATGAATAATGAACTGTTTTCAGAAACCGAATCCGGAGCCGGCAATGATTAATATATTGCGTAAAATCCCCCTGTTCACGGAACTGAGCGAGGATGAACTCCAGGCCGTTGCTGAATTAATCACCCGGCAGGATGTCCAGAAGAAGAATATTGTCGTGCAGGAAGGTGAGCCTGGCGAAGCGCTTTATATCATCCTTGAAGGTTCGGTAAAGATTTCATCCTATACAGCTGAAGGTCGGGAGATTGTTCTCTCACTGCTTAATAAAGGCTCCTTTTTCGGTGAAATGTCGCTGCTCGACAAACGACCCCGCTCGGCCACGGTGACGACCATGGAGGATGCTAGGTTTGCTCAGGTACGCCGAACCGATCTTGAACCACTGCTGCTCAAACAGCCGGGTATTGCCCTGAAACTGTTATCCGAGGTTGTGGCAAGGCTGCGGCGCACCAGCCAGGTGCTGGAGCGTATCAGCAGCATGGATGTCCCCCATCGTCTGTATGCCTATCTGACAGATCACTGTCGTCGATTTGGCCAGTGTGAGGATGATCAATGGTTTACCACTGTGCTGCCGACCCACCAGCTTATGGCCGACCAGCTGTCCAGCAGCCGTGAAACCATTTCACGCGCCATCAGCACCTTGAAAAAGGAAGGGATTCTGGTGCAGTGCGAGGGGCGCGGTCAGATGAAGGTGGATGTGCAGGCGCTGGAAACTCTACTCGAAGCCTTTCAGTAAACTCCGCTTTCATCATCCGAACCTAAAGGGAAAGCTTTACCGGCCAACCCGTCTGCTCAATCTTTTCCGCCATGTCCTGCATCCAGTCGGCGCTCAGAGCCGATACATGTGAGGCTTCGGGCTGCAATGACGGGCGCGCCAGACCGTATAACAACACCCCTTTGAGCGGGACTTGTCCGAGCTTCAGGCGCTTCAGAAAATCAAGGTAGGCAACGATGTCAGTTGCAGACGGTGCTGAACCATCCCAGGCGAACATACAGGTCTGGATCCAGCTGGGGCACAAGCTGGCAGCTGCACTGAGCTGCTCGAACAGTTGCACTTCATTCAATCTGATACCGTTGATGCGTTGCAAGCCTGTCCCTGTAACGGCATCCACCTTGACCCAGACCTCGCCACGCACGGCGCCCATCAGCCTCAACCCGTCCCTTACATGTGCCTTTCCCATATAGGAACCATTGCTGATCAGCCGCAGCGGTATGTTTAATTGCCGTCTCTGCATGACTTCAAGGATCAGCTTCACCACAGCTGCAAAGTCATGGCAACTGGTCGGCTCACCATTACCGGAAATGGCGATATCGCAAAGCCTGCGACTATCCTCGGGTACATGCTGCTGCATGAATGATCCATCAAGCAGCGCATCCAGCATCTGCTCGAGTTCACCGGAGAGTTGCTCAAGATTGATATCGGGGGCTGAGCCGCGCACCAGATTCGGCACCTGGCAATAAACACAATGCCAGTTACAGGCATTGTTGGGATTCAGGTTAATACCGACAGATACCCCGCCTGCCCGGCGCGACACCACCGGATAGACATAGGTCATACCGACCGCATCACGATCATGATGGCGGGTATCCAGCAGTTTATCAGACAAATCCGTTACTCATCCATGCTGGCTTCGGACAACATATCAATGACCGTGTGAGGCTGCATCAAACATGGCAGATGTAAGCAGCGACAACTGATCCGGCCGCATCACATAAGGCGGCATGGTGTAAATCAGCTTTCCGAATGGCCGCAGCCAGACGCCGGCCTCCACCAGGGTATGCTGAACGGCAGCAACATCCACCGCCTGCTTCATCTCCAGCACACCAATCGCACCCTTCACCCTGACATCGGCCACGCCATCCAGAGCACGACATGCAGCCAGTTCATCGGAGAGTTGCCGTTCAATCGCCTGCACACGCCCCTGCCAGTCACCGGCCAGCAGCAACTTGATACTGGCCAGAGCCACGGCACAGGCCAGTGGATTGGCCATAAAGGTAGGCCCGTGCATCAGCACATCACCCCCGGCATGCACACCGCGGCAAACCTTTTCCGAAGTCAGTACAGCTGCCATACTAATATAACCGCCGGTCAGCGCCTTGCCGATACACATAATGTCAGGAAAAATACCCGCCTTCTCACAGGCAAACATGGTGCCGGTACGGCCGAATCCGGTGGCAATTTCATCGACAATCAGCAACACATCATACTCGGCGCACAACAGGCTTACCTGCTGCAGAAATTCCGGCGCATAAAAGCGCATGCCGCCTGCACCCTGCACCAGTGGTTCAAGAATCACTGCAGCAATTTCATGCCGGTGCTCCGTGATCAGCGCACGAAACGATTCAATCTGGACATCATCCCATTCCTCATCCGTCCGTGCCGTCGGTGGATCGGCAAAATAATGCCCGGGCAGCAAACCGGAGAACAGATGATGCATGCCGGATACCGGGTCACAAACCGCCATCGCCCCAAAGGTATCACCGTGATAGCCGTGGCGAATGGTCAACAGGCGGGATTTTTCCTTTCTCCCCTGCGCCTGCCAGTACTGCAGCGCCATTTTAATCGCCACCTCCACCGACACCGAGCCGGAATCGGCAAAGAACACATGCTGCATACCTTCGGGCGCCAGCTGCAGCAGCAAGCTGGCAAGCCTGGCAGCCGGTTCATGGGCCAGCCCCCCGAACATGACATGCGACATACGCTGCAGCTGATCTTCAATGGCCTGATTCAATTCGGGGACATTGTAGCCATGAATAGCACACCACCATGATGCCATGCCATCAATAAGCCTGCGCCCGTCCTCAAGCTCCAGTTCAACGCCGGATGCGCTGCGAACCGGATATACCGGCATCGGGTCAAGCATGGAGGCATAGGGATGCCAGACATGCTGCTGCTCGAAATTCAGCCACTCCGGCTGAGTGCCTGCGCCTGAACTCATATAACCAGCCCGTTCTCCCGCACCAGATCCAGCGTCAGCCGTTCAATTACCACCGGCTTGTCCTCGAGCGAAGCTCCCTTGACCATCTTTTCCGCTTCCACGATACGATTCAGGGCCTGCATAAGTTCCGGCCCGCGCCAGCAGTGCGCTTCCTCAGCTACCTTCTTTTTGGCTTCACCGAACACACGCGCCGCCTGCGCCGGATTGCGGTTGTTTTTAGCTGCAAACCAGCTGAACAACAGTAATTGCTGCATACGGGTACCCAGCCAGGAAACCATCTGAACCTCGGCAACCTGCTGATCGCGTAACAAGCGGGCTGCCAGGGCTACCGCCTTCTCATCTCGAAGTGCCACAGCATGACACCAGTCCTCCAGTGCCTCCGGAGCGCGCTCGCCCAACAGCTCACCAACCACTGCCATGCCCAGCTGCTCACCGCGACCATGATCGTACCAGCTCAAGCGCTCAATCAT
Organism: Zetaproteobacteria bacterium; assembly: GCA_021545585.1. Taxonomy (GTDB): domain Bacteria; phylum Pseudomonadota; class Zetaproteobacteria; order Mariprofundales; family Mariprofundaceae; genus JAJRVH01. The sequence continues at coordinate 5,050 of JAJRTF010000091.1, read as the reverse complement.
CTGCCGGGCAGCCTGACGCATACCGCACAGGCAATCGGCCATCCACTGAATCGCCTCTTCGCTCACATTCAGGTTTGCCCGACCCAGCTCTTTCTCCAGCCAGCGGGAAAAACCGGCCACATCAGGAAGAAAGAATTCACATAAGGCCAGAGCATCCACAACCTGCATCTTTTTATGCAGTGCCTTTTTCCATTCAATGCCCGGCGCACAGACAATCACCCGATTGCCGCTGGCGACCCTGTCGACCAGCTTCAGAATATGCTCGGATTGTTTCGGATTGGCTGACTGGGCGTTACGCACCAGTGCATAACAAACGGATGGGCCGAACAGTCCCTGATTCCTGGATTCTTCCTCAATCCGCGCGAGCTCATTGACATCAACACGCAAACGGATAGCGCCATCTTCTCCGGCTGCCAGCAACGCTTCTGCCGCCTCGAACAACGCATCATGATCTTCGCCGTACAGATAATAGGCTCCGTGTTCGGGCGGCAGCAGCCTGTCCGGCTTGAGCTTCATAGCCGGTTAAAAACCCGAGTTCAGCCGGGAAACCGCTGTCTGCAGCCATTGTTTTCGAAGGCCGCGCAACAGTTCCCGCCGTGAAGCCTCAATACTGGCCGGATCACCGCTCACATAGACATCGCCCTGCTCAGCAAGCTTGCCACTCTGCCAGATGACCTGACCGTTTTGCTCCAGACTTATGGATCCGGCATAGACCATGCGATACTGGCTGGCGATACCCGACGCATCATAAGCCGACGGGGTAAAGCGCACCAGACTGATCTGCACAATCAGACGGGCATAACCGGAGCCTTTGTCACTGTCCCTGGAATTGATACTGACCGTTAATTGATCCGAATTCAGTCTTCCTTGCAGATCGGACAGCAACTGCTCGCCTTCACCGCGTGCGACAATATTCAGACTATGCACACCCGCCGGAATTACACCGCCCCCATCGCCATGCCCGACAAGATGATAGCCGCAGCCGGCAAGCAGCAGCATCGCTATCATGCATAGCGCAACACGCCTGACTATCATGCAGGTTTCACCACAATATTGAGCAAACGTCCGGGCACCAGAATCACCTTCACCGTCTGCATACCATCCAGCCATTTGCTGATACCCGCATCGGCCTGAGCTGCCGCCATGGCCGCATCCTGATCGGCATCCCTGGCAATGGTAATTTCACCGCGCTTCTTGCCCTGGACCTGCACCACCAGCGTCACCTCATGCGAAACCAGTGCCGATGCATCGACTTCCGGCCAGCTCTGCTCTACGGCCATCCTGTCCATGCCCACGCGTTCACCCGCCTCGCAGGCGAAATGCGGTACAAATGGTGCCAGCATCGTAATCAGTGCTTCCAGCCCTTCTCGATAGGCCGCCTCGTCCTGCTCATCGGCAATGGCAAATGCCTGCAGGCTGTTGGTCAGTTCCATCAGCGCGGCAATGACCACATTAAATGCAAAGCCATGTTCAAAGGCATGCGAAACACGCTGAATCGTGCTGTGGATGGCACGGCGCAGGGCACTGATATCGCCACTGTCTTTGACCCCATTTTCAATCTTTCTATCCAGCAGACGCCAAACCCGCTTGAGAAACCGATAAGCCCCCTCGACCCCGGCATCATTCCACTCCAACTCTTTTTCAGGCGGAGCAGCAAACAGCGTGAACAGGCGTGCTGTATCAGCGCCAAAGCGCTCAATGATTGCCTTCGGGTCAACGGTGTTACCCTTGGACTTTGACATCTTGGTGCCGTCTTTGAGCACCATGCCCTGCGTGAGCAGATTCTTGAACGGCTCGTCCCCACCCTTCTCGCTGGTAAACAGCCCTGCATCCCGCATCAGCTTATGATAAAATCGGGCATAAAGCAGATGCAGCACGGCATGCTCCACACCACCAATATACTGATCCACCGGCGCCCAGCGGTTCATCGCTTCGGCATCCACCATGACCTCTTCATTACGCGGCGAGGTATAACGATTCATATACCATGATGATTCCATGAACGTGTCGAAAGTATCGAGTTCCCGTTCAGCCGCTTTGCCGCATTCAGGACAGTTGGTATATCTGAATTCGTCGCATTCATTCAACGGCGAAGCGCCACCTGTCGGCTGCAGATGAGTCGGCAGTTCAACCGGCAGCTGATCATCCGGCACAGCCACTTCGCCGCAGTCCTTGCAGTGGACCACCGGAATCGGCGTGCCCCAGTAGCGCTGGCGGGACACAAGCCAGTCTCTTAAACGGTACTGCACCCGTTCACTGCCCCTGCCGTGTTCACTCAACCAGCTGGTTATGGCCTGTTTGGCATCACTGGATGCCAGGCCATCGAATTCAAGCGAATGGATGAGCACACCGGCATCGGTATAGGCGGCTGTCTCTATATCCCAGTCACCTTCGGCAGGCCTGATCACCTGCTTGATTGGCAAATCATATTTACGGGCAAAATCGTAATCGCGCTCATCATGTGCTGGCACGCTCATCACTGCTCCGGTTCCATAGCTCATCAGCACGAAATTGGCGACCCAGACCGGTATTTTCTCACCCGAAACAGGATGGACCGCATGGATGCCGAGCGGCATGCCTTTTTTCTCCATCAGCGCGATATCCGCTTCCTTGGTGGAAACCTTCGAACATTCCTCAAGAAAAGTCGCCAGTTCCGGGTTATCCTCGGCAGCCTTCTGTGCCAGCGGGTGTCCGGCAGCCACCGCCATATAGGTCACACCCATCAGCGTATCAGGGCGGGTGGTAAAAATATCCAGTGTTTCATCCGAGCCTTCGATGCCGAATGAAACCTCAGCACCACTCGATTTACCAATCCAGTTACGCTGCATGCCAACCACCTTCTCCGGCCAGCCTGTCAACGTATCAAGGCCAGTCAGCAACTCCTCGGCATAATCGGTGATACGGATAAACCACTGTTTCAGGTTCTTGCGAACCACCGGCGTATCGCAACGCCAGCACACACCATCCACCACCTGCTCATTGGCAAGCACGGTATGGCATGGATCACACCAGTTCACTTCGGCCTCGGCCTGATACGCCAGCCCCTTTTCCATCAGGCGGGTAAACATCCACTGCTCCCAGCGATAATACTCAGGCCGGCAGGTGGCACTCTCGCGTGACCAGTCATAGGAAAGCCCAAGACGCTTAAGCTGCTCGCGCATCTGATCGATGTTGGCGTAAGTCCATTCTGCAGGCGGGCGATGATGTTTAACAGCCGCATTTTCGGCAGGCAGACCGAACGCATCCCAGCCAATCGGATGCAATACATTAAATCCCTTCATACGCTTGTAGCGCGCTACAGCATCACCCAGACAGTAATTGCGCACATGCCCCATGTGCAGATTTCCGGATGGATAGGGAAACATCACCAGACAATAATAGTTCGGACGCGTATCAGACGGATCATCGCTGGCAGCATCTATGTTGGCCGAAGCCCATTTCTGCTGCCATTTCTGTTCAATGTTTTGCGCTTCGTAACGATCAGACACCGGCTTACAACCCCTTGCTTAATGAAGTCCCCGATGCTGATAGTTAAACGCCCGAATGAAAAGGACTGGTTATTCTCATACCGCGACTTATCAACCAAAAAAGGCGGGCATAGCCCGCCTTTTTTGGTCATCAATTCCAGTTCAGTTCAGCGTTGTTTCTTTCAGGCGCTTGAGCGCCCGGGCCTCAAGCTGTCGGACACGTTCAATGGACACACTGAACTCTTCGGAAAGCTCCTTCAGTGTAGCCGGCTCCTCAGACAGGTGGCGGCGTTCGACAATGATGCGATCACGCTCGGGCAACTTGTTGATGGATGAATAAAGCGCAGATTTCTGATAATCCTGCCAGTTCGACTCGGTCACAATATCTTCCGGCGTAGCATCGGGTGCCGGCAAGGCATGCACCATCGCTCCGCCTTCCTCACATTCCACATCCAGCGAGATATCGCGCTGGATAAAAGCATTGGCAGCTTCCTGATATTCGTTGGCATTCATGCCAAAATCCGCTGCCACCTCATCGGCATGATGACCCTCAAGCGCAGCGATGGCGTTCCTGGCCTTTTGCAGGCCGGCAAATATCCGGCGCTGTATCTTGTTGGTACCGAGCTTAACAATGCTCCACGAACGCAGGATGAAATCGTGGATTGCAGCACGCACCCACCACGATGCATAAGTCATCAGGCGGAATCCGCGCTCGGGATCAAAGCGTTTCACGGCATGCATCAGCCCCAGCGTACCTTCCTGGATCAGATCCATTTCAGGCAAACCGAAGTGACGGTATTCACGGGCAATCGCTGCAACGCCGTACAGGTTCGACAGCACCAGTTGCCGTGCGGCCTCACGATCCTGGCGGTCACGCCAGAGACGGGCGAGACGGGTCTCTTCTTCCCGATCCAAATGCGGAATCTTTCGTACATCACGCATAAACAGTGAAAGACTCGACATTTCGACTGCTGGTACAAACACGATCAACCTCCATCGTTGCTATTCATTCGTGCAGGGATGCAATCTACCACCCCTTTGGCACTCTCATTATATGAGTGCTAATGCTACAATGCAAGCCTGTAATGGCAACCATTGTGGCAATTTATAACATCGACATCACATCCCATTTCACCACCCGGTACATGTACCAGACTATGCATTAAACATGCGCGTTGCCTCATTGAAAAATGTAACCGAAGGGTCAGATACGTTGCCTCACAATTGATGCAACTTTCACATGCTGAAAGATACGTCGCAGTTTCCGGTCAATATCCGCCTTCAGGATAAACGGATCGAGCGTCAAATGCACGGCCTTGAGCTGCTGTTTGATCTCTGCGACGATGTCTTTTGATTCCATGACCCGCTGATATGGCGTTTTCGGCTTGTCGTATTTTTTCCGGTATTTGGAGTTGATGCACGTTTTCTCAACCAGCTTAAAGGACGGGCAGAAGTGGTTCTGGTAGAGCGACCATTCGTTGGCATAGAGATCATTGATCAATGGCACCAGCTCGTGCTGGTCGAGCCGGTCGTAGCCGAGCAATTGAAGCCTTTCAGGGTGAAAGGGATGTGTTGTTCAATGT
>JAJRTF010000090.1 GCA_021545585.1 Zetaproteobacteria bacterium | reverse complement strand
GTAAACAGGCCATAATCGGCATAACGCCGGACATCGCCACGCAGTGTCACGCGAACCTCATGCCTTCCCCGCCAGGATTTCAGCAACTGGTGCCCCAGCATACCATCACCGCCGAGAATCATAATACGCACAGTCCCTCCTCTCTCACGGTCTGCATCCACTGCTCAAACCTGTCGATTAACATATCACGCTCGAAGTGCGTGTCATAATACATGCGCCCCCGCTCACCCATCGCCTGGCGTTCCTTCCGGCTCATACGATAAAGCTTCAGCACCGCTGAAGCCAAAGCCTCGCCGTCACCGGCCGCAACCGCAAGTCCGCAACCGGCCTCATCAATCACTCGTGCGCCTTCACCATTCAGCGCCGCGACAATCGGCTTGGCACAGGCCATATAGGTCTGCACCTTGCTCGGTATTGTGCGGGCAAACACATCATCCGCCTTCAAGGTTGTAAGTAGTGTATCGGCATGTGCGAAAAAACAGGGCATCAACTCGGCAGGGTGCCGGCCGAGAAATGAAACACACTTCTCAAGCCCCTGCCGCATAACCTCCCGCTGCATCCATTCGCTCTCGCGCCCATCGCCGACAATCAGCCAGCGGATCTCCGGTTCATCACGCAAGCGCTCTGCCGCATCGACTATCGTCTTAAGCGACTGGGCTTCACCAAGATTGCCGGCAAACATAATTCGGAAGCCCTGCGGAAAACCGATGTCCGGCAACTCGGCTTCCTCTGTCTGCATAGGTCGATAAAAGGCCTCGGCCCAGTTCGGATAATAACGGACCCGCGAGCGCTCAGCGCCTGCGGTCACTGCAGGCTCAACGAAACCCCTGGACTGCAGAAGCACACGATCACAGCGCCGATAGATCCAGTGCACCATGCCTCCGACAGCTTTCAACACAGCCGATGATTGAACCGCCCCTGCCGCCGCAAGGCTCTCCGGCCACAAATCCTGCACCCAGAAAAACAACGGCGCTTTTTTCAGGCTGCGCATCAATATGGCCGGAATCCCTACCGTGAACGGCGATGGCTCATAGACAAAAATCACATCAAACGACTGTTTCCTAAAATACCACGGAGCCAACAAACACCCGAAAAACACAAACGAAAAATAATTCAAGGCCAACTGCCAGCCTTTACCTTGCCTGCGTAAAAATAATGGCACACGGTAAACTGGCACACCATCCATATCATCGTGCCGCTTTTCCCACCAACCATAGCCTTTAAACAGCCTGCCACCAGGGTAATTCGGCATGCCGGTCAGCACCGAAACCTCATGGCCGCGCCCCTTAAGTCCTAGTGCCAAATCATTGATGCGAAAGTTCTCGGGCCAGAAATACTGACTGACAATCAAGATATTCATCAGATAGCGGTCCTGTACAGATCAACCCACTGCGCACGAATATGCTCCAGGCCATAATGCGATACAACCCACTGACGAAGTGCTTTTCCACGCTCATCCAACTCATATTCGCTCATGCCAGCAATGCACTGGAGCGCCCGAGCCATATCTTCAACCGCAGGCTCTGTAAGCATACCACCCGCCTCGCTCCAGCCCTCCAATCCGCAATACGGCGTGGTCAGGACGGGCCTTGCGCACAAAGCAGCCTCAAGGTTTACCATGCCAATCACCTCATGGAAGCTCGGCAGGCATACCAGCGCTGCACCCGACAACAACTGCCATTTTTTTTTCCCGTAAAGCGCCCCCCGGATCGAAACCCTGCTTTCCATCCGATGCTGCCGTGCCATGGCCTTCAGCTTATCCCTGAGACCGGGAGTATCATCGGGGCCTGCGATACACAGCATCCATTCATCAGGCAGGTTGGCATGGAGGAATGCTTCGAACAACAGCTCCACCCCCTTGCGAACATCCAACCGCCCCAAATATACGATTTGCTTGCCCTGCGCTACCGAAGCATCGTTGCGGGCAAGTGTAATCTGCCGATCGGCTTCCTCCACATCGATATAGTTCGGAATCAGAGTGATTTCTTTGCCCGGAAACAGATGTTTCAGACCATCCCTTTCCTGCGTTGTTATGGCATGCAGCACCTTTGCCCTGCGCACAGTTCTGTTGCCCATCACCCCAAGATACAAACGCTTCTTCAGAGATCGCCCGACAGCCCTATCCAACAACTGACCATGGAAAGTGATTACGGAAGGAACCCCATACCGATGGCTTAGAGACGAACCGATTGCCTGAGGCGCGGTCCATATCCCGTGCAAATGCACCACATCCACGCCACCGACGAACAACTCCCGCAGGCGGGGGCGCAATTGCCAGGACCAGCGCCACCCCTTCCCCGGCCACGCCGAAGGACAGCTGATGATCTGGGCCGCTGCAGTATCCGGCATATGCTCCTGCGCCGTATGCAGCAGTTTTACCTGCCACCCCATCTGTCGTTGCCAGGCAAGATGAGAAGCGATGACCACCGGCAGGCCGCCGCCTGAGCGTACAAAATCCTCGGTGATATGCAGCAAACGCACGCGATGCCGTCAGCAAGCGGAAGTGTCCGCAGGGCGGGCCACCACCAGCAGACTTTCCCCACCCAGCAGGCGAACACCAAAGTCCTTCGAAATCATATATGCCAGCCTGCGAGGAACATAGGCCAATCTGCTTTTCCACGAGGAACGCGGCCCGGACATGCTCAGATTCGAATATGCGTAGTATTCGACCTCATAACCGGCTTCGGCCAGCAATTCCAGCGCAAGGTTCTTTGTGAAATAATGGATATGCCCCACCTGCCTGCGCGCCTCCAGAATAGGTGTTTCCCTCAAAACGTTCTGTGCTGAAAGATCAAGAGGAATATGAAACAAAAACGTATCACCATGGGGCTTCAGCTTCTCGAGAAATATCCACGGATCTGCAATATGCTCAATCACATCCAGAATAAGAACAAGGTCATAGCGTCTGCTGTTCCTTTCGAAGAAATCGCCGACCTCGAAGGCAATGTCTGTATCGCTGTAGCGATCCCAGAAAGACTGCGCATCCGGCGCGATGTCATAGCCGAAAAATCGGGCTTCCGGCATCCGCTCGGTCAGATGGGCCAGCACCCCCCCCGCGCCACACCCAACTTCACAAACCGAAGCAGGCTGCATGCCGGTTTCCCTGAGTACATCCAGCACCTTGCCCGCCTTCCATGGGCTGTCTTCCACATCCCATGTAGGATTTTTCTCGGCATACTCTCCCGACTTATAGAGACTGTCCGGTCTTTTCAATTAGGCTCCTTCCCATAATCAGAAATATCTTTCACACACAGCAGGTGAAACGCATGTTCCGGATGATTCCTTACAAAGGGCTGACTTAGGCGGGATAAAATATTGAAAACGACATGTGGCCGAAAACGCGGAGCTGCAAACTCTCCCCTGAGCGGCTTCCAGCCATTGATACCGATCACACTGTATCCCATCGCCCGAAATTCTTCCGCCGCCCATCCTGACAAATGGCGCTGGTAGATATTGCCACTATGTTCAGCCTGGGGCAAAAAACCATTCGGTGTCATGATAATCACCCGCTTGCGGGCAAGACTTTCCATCTTATGCAACAGTTCAACGCCTCTGCCTTTTTCAAAATGTTCGATGACATCAATGGCAATGATACAATCGAAAGAAGCCAGATCAAATTTCCGGTCGATCTCCAGCAGATCAGCCTGCATATATTCATCATGAATATCCTTGGCCTTGCTCGTCTTCAGACTGGGGGAAAAACCATCCACGCCAACGCAGTATTCATACTGCTTGTTCAACAATGCCAGCGGCGACGATGAACCACACCCGACATCCAGAATCGAGCGCACATCACCAATAGCTTCTTGTAATTCGTCAATAAAATTTCTCAAATATCCGCTCCACCGTTTCTCAGCCCGAAACGCTTACTCATCGTTTTCAAAACTGTTCTTTTAATATCGCAATAGCATTATTCTATATCCTCTTAATGCTATCATCGCCCCTTATTTATCCAGAGCATGCTGCATATATTCGTTCGAGCGCATATGCCAGTCATCCAACTGCATGCCCGTCAGCCGCTCCAGTTGCTCAATCTCCTGCTCCACATCCATAATAACCGACATAGGTATAGACCCCATCCCCGTCTTGCACAAAGGGCGGCTATTGATCCTATCCATGAGCTTCCAGAGCCTTATTTTCATATCATAATCTGGAATAAATTTGGCCATAGTACTTTTCACCCGCGAGGAACCATGAATGAAATCCCTTAACCAGACAAACCTTGGCTTTTGGGCAGGGTTTGAAACACCCCTTGAAACCGCGAGAAATGGCGGCTGAAGGCCGATAAATCGACAAATATCCTCAAAGGTTGAGGCGCCGACCTCCCCCGGTGCGATCAGGTCTTCAAACTTGATAAACATAAACTCAGATTCCGGAAACACCTGTTGAAATCTCTTGACTTGAGCTGCATATCGCCCTCTCATGATATAGCCCCAGTGCCCACGAAGATTTTCTTCATCTACCCAGCGCGCGCGCTCCTTCAACAAGGCTTCCTGAAAAGAAAGCGTCTCATATCCTTTGTGAAAATCCATCAGATAATTGGAATAGGCCCTGTCAATCGGATGCCGGAAGATGAAAATAAATTTTGCATTGGGAATATGTTCCCTGATGCGCCTGCACGCCTCCGGAAAAAACATATAGTTTGGTGATACTTCGCCAATCACTGCCTGCTCTGTACAATCAGGAAACTGCTGAAGGTACCAGTTCAGGCCCCGGTCATAGAGTTTCTGGAAAGTAAAAAAGTCCGTTTCCTTATGCTTTGGAAGACAAACACCGGGCAACTGTTCAAGCCAATCGTGCAGTGAAGACGTTCCCGCTTTCTGGGCGCCAACAACAAAAAAGGATGGTAATTGATCAACCACAATCTAAGTCCTTATTATTCTGTTTCACTACTTGCTTCATCAAAGCTAAATTCCATCCATCACTGAGTCCGATTGTTCCATTTAACCCTAAGGTCATACCACTTTTTACCAATAACCGCTTATAATCATTTAAGCCTGTTCTGTATATCATTAACAAAATCACAGTAACCGCCGATGTGTTAAATATGGGAAAATATTTATATTCAAATTTCTTTTTACTGACCAAACCAGTAGCCCCTGCAAAATTACACCTGCAATAACAGCCGAAATCGAAGCCCCTATTACACCAAATGGGGGGACAAGAAGTAGCCCTGCGACCAATCCGACAAGTGCTGAAAGCATCCAGTTTCTGCGCATATGCCGCTCATAGCCGGTCATCAGCAACAAAACCCCGACAGGACCGGTCGCCACATTGACCAACTGGCCGATGGCCAAAATCATCAGCCCGACAGCACCATTGGAGAAAGCATTACCGAACAGACCTAACACCTGTTCCGGGAAAAACAAACATACCACAAACACCGGCAGCGAAAGAAACAACATCAACTGAACAGAATGGGCAGCCAGAAGCTCCATCTCCTTCAACCTGTTCTGATGAAAAAGCGCCGCGAACCTTGGCGCAAGAATTGTGTTAAAGGCGACCAGTATAAAATTGACCAGCATGGCTACTCGCAAGGCAGCCGCATAGACGCCTACTTCCCCGGCATCCCTGAAAACCCCCAACAGTACGGTTTCAGAAAGGCTCATTGCAATCCCGATAATGGATACCCATGCCATCGGAGATGCAATGTCCAAAAGTCCTTTGAGGAATGCAAACCATCCCGACAACACCCCGCGGTGAGAGCCGGCGTAAAGTCGCCACACAAACAACCCCAGAATAGATGCCGCCAAGGTGCCCCAGAGATAGGCATAGGCTGCTGCAAGAACGCCTCGCTGATCATCCTGAAGCACAAGCACGGCACATATCGAGACAACCGGCACCACCACAACCTGAATCAGTGCATTGAGCGCCGTCCGCTGCATGCCCCGCAAGGCTTCCGCAGTCAGGTTCAACAGACTGAACGGCACAATGCTCAGCGCCAGAATATATAGCAGGCCTGTCATGTCCGGCCGGGAAAACAGCACCTCCGCCAGCCATGGTAGCGCCGGCATCAGCAACAAAGACAAGCCCAGACTCAAAAACAGAATCGCTAGAAAAGCCGCTGCAAATACGCTTCGGACCGACTGCCGGTTACCTTCTCCGGCGTAAACCGCAATATGCTTCAATGCAGCCTGATCAAGTCCCCAGCGGGACACGGTCGATGCAATGAGTACAAAAGAGACACCAAGGATAAAAACCCCCATACCCTCGGCACCATAGAGGCGGGCAAGCAGCACGGTGAACGCAAGTTGTGCGCCGGCACCCAAGATGCGAAGCAGAAAAACAGAAGATACTTTCCCGAGCATCTCCCGGTCCACTCCCGACATCAAGGCACGGAGACTCATCCCCGCCGCAACCTGAACCAGGCCGCTCCGGCCAGCCGACGAAGATTTAAAGGCAGGAACACAACGGCAGGATAAATCTTCAGGCCAACCATCAGATATTGCCATGCCAGCGCATAGCGGCCGGCTTTCAGATGCTGTGCGGCGGAAAACAGATATGCATTCGCCAGGGCCTGGCCATACAGGCTGCGAATGGAACACGGAAGATCTTCGCGCTCAAAAAAATGCTCGATGACCGCCACGACCTCGGCCGACTTGGCGACATCGGCCACGCCACAGGTTTGCGAAGCGTCATGCACCCTGAAGCGGGCCAGCACCTCATCCACATGACAGAAGCCACCATGCAGACCAAGCCGAAGCCAGAAATCATAATCCGGAATCTGGTGCAGCCCTTGATCCCAGCCTCCGCTTTTCTGAAAAGCATCCCGTCGCCATAGTACGCCCGGCCCGGGAAGACATTCGATATCCCGGATCATCGCCATGTAATCAAAATCCGGCAGCCGAATGGCCTTGATGGTTCGGGAATGTTCGTCCATACACTCATAATCGCCATAGGCCATAACCGCACCGGGATTTGCCTCAAGGCTGCCGACAAGATCCTCCACAGCACAGGGAAAAAGGGCATCATCAGCACTAAGATAGCCCAGCAATTTGCCCTTGGCCATCGCCCAGCCCTTATTCAGAGTGGCAGCCTGTCCCATATTCGGATGGCTTTCCCGGTAAAAGTCCCCTTCAGGGTAACGGTTCAGGATTTCAGATGTCTCATCGGTCGAGCCGTCATCAAGCACGATCAACTCGATATTCGGATAACTCTGGTTCAGTACGCTGTCGATGGCCTCGCGCAGATAATCCGCCGCATTAAAGGCCGGAATCACGATGGAAACCAAGGGCAATTCATAAGAACAATTGGATTGCTTAGCCATCTTTACCCATACCGATGACTTCCTTTTTCAGCATTTCGTATTCGGCCTCGATACGACGGAAAAACTGCATGGTCACCCGCGCCTTGGCCTCGATCCCCCGGGGCGTCAGCAGATAGGCATAGGCAAGCTTGTTGTCGCTGCGGCGAAAATTGTTGACCTTCAGCCAGCCTCTGGCGACAAAGGCCTTCAGGCAATAGTTGACCTTGCCCAGCGACAGGCCCAGTTCGCGCGCCAGCTCGCGCTGGCTGATCTCGGGATT
>JAJRTF010000089.1 GCA_021545585.1 Zetaproteobacteria bacterium | reverse complement strand
CTGATGCTGCCGCCATTAAATTGGGCGCCAATCACCCCTGTACCGGAGGTGGACAGCTTCATGCCTTCAAAAATGGTAACACCATTCACAATCAAATTGTTGAATATCGGAGAAGTTGCTTGTGCATTACTCGCAGCCAGCTCTATGCCATAAATAAAGCTGGTTATTATGGTCAGGTTGTTAAAGGTCGGTAAGGCATTGTTCACATACATGCCCGTATAAGCATAGCGATCCTCCAGCCAGTTTACCGTGCCTGTCGAGCCGCTTTGGAATCTAACGCCAGACCAGTCGCCAGATGCAGGCGCGGTGAGCCCACCATCGACATTCGAATCGCCGCCGACTGAATCATCCTTGATGGATGTGACATAAACCGGAGCCCCGGCTTGCCCATACACATCCAATACACCTGTGACGACAAGCTGAACACCCGGATCAAACTTCACGATCACATAAGGATCAATCTGCAGGCGGCATCCCCCTGCCACCGTCACGCTGGATTGCACATGATAAGGTGAACCATACAAATCCCATGTGGTATTGCAGAGAGGCCCGGAGATAATGTTATTTCCATTCGCTCCCGAAATCACGGTATTCACGCCAATATTTGCGGCAAACAGTTGATTCACAGTGAGCGGATTGATGGTCGGCTGGCTCGGCAGACTCACCTGCACAGGCACGGTCTCGGCATAGTTGTCCTGTACGGTGGCAAAGGCAAAGCCGGATGCATCCGTATAAACGTCGACTGTCTGCAAACCGTTTTGTACAAAGCTCGCATACGGCGACACCTGAATGGCAAATTGCACCCACTCATTGACCAACGGCGCACCGAAGCTATCGGTAACTTGAGCCCATATATTTACCTGTCCTCCGGTTAGCGTACCGCCGGGCAATTCACTCCAAGCCGCAAGCGTCGGACCTGTGGCAATCACCGGCGCACTCGCCGAATCAGCAGGATCGGTGCCGAAGAACAAAATTTCAGCGCCGTCATACCAGCCATCGCCATCGGTATCCTTGCTGATTGATGACGTCACAAAGCCCGCAAAGCCGTATGGATCGTTCTCCCAATTATCCGACACCATGTCCTGATCGGCATCTCCCGTCAGGAAATGAAAGCCCATATCAACCGGCCCCGCATCGAGGTTGCCGTAAATATCAGTGGTGTAGGCATCCATGCCTGCGACAATAGCCGTCACTGCCCCGGCATCCACCGCCGGGCTCAATGTGAATGGAGCTGTCGGCTGTGAAAGATACGGCAGGTAGCTCGTATATTGATCTACCACACCTGTAACGGGATTAAAGGTAAATGGCAGCGTGTAAGGATCGGTATTTTGTACGGTGGCTGCTGTGTATGATGCATCCATCACCATGGAATTGCTGACGCTTAGCAAGGCGCCAGCCTGAGCATAAACATCCTGGATCAGCGGAAATGTAATCGGATTATTATTGTATGCAGCAATGGTATGATCCATCGTCAACGATCCCCCGGCCATGACGGCGATACCGCCCAGGCCGGCAGCTTGTCCGCCCTGCCCATTGTACATGGCCGACACATAGCTTGCCTGCACGACACTGCCGGAATCCACGCCGAGGCCACATTGAGAATTGCCGCCGACAAACACATTGTTCAGCGCGACGGGCGCCCCATTGCCCGCCCAGCCGACGACAGCCACGCCACAACCACTGCCAGCAAAGCCCTGCACAGGCTCATTGTTGCCGGTGGCCATTGAATTCGCCACGCTACCGCTCGCATAGGCGTCAAACATGATGCCTACTGTGTAGTTGTCATACACCATGCTATCGCTGACATCGGCACTGGCACCGCTACCAATGACATACACCCCTTGGCCATTACCAATAGCGCGAACCCTTTGCAGTGTCGCTGCTGAACCGCCCCCGACAAACACGCCGTCTGCATAGTTGTCTTTCACCATCGAGCCGACAATATTCGCTGTCGCACCAGTTTGGACGGAAATACCCTGATAGTTGTTAAAGTATATGCTTTCAAGCACATCCACAGAAGTACCCGCGCCATAGATATCCAGACCCGGCCCGGCGGATCGATCGCTGACCGTATGCAACAGGCTCACCCCTGTCGCGCCGCCACCAATTCTGATTCCTGATGTCCCGCCAGTGGCCGCAATATTTTCAAGGTGCACATTGGATGCCTGAATCGACAACACCGGCTGAAATTGCGCCTGGGGACTCGCAGAGATACCGGTCATCGACACCGTCGGCCCTTCGCTGAGCGGAACATTTGGATTATAGGTCCGTGCGTTACTTATCGGATCCCATCCACCGGAAATGGTCAGGTTGGGTGTGTTAATCGCCAATGAACCATATAGAGCAAGGCCGATTTGCACCGATCCGGGAACGCCGGTATAGGCGGTCGGATCAAGGTTGGCAGCCAGTTTAATCACGTCAAACGGCTGTGCCACGGCAACAGCCTTGGTCAGCGACGCATAGGCATCAAACCAGCCCAATGTACCGGAATAAAGATCATTACCGGCAACCGGGTCGACATAGATGGTAGAACCAGGCGCCGGAGCAGCAGTCACATTGACCGTCAGATAATCCACGCTGTTGGCATAGCCATCGGTGACCTGCACCACGAAGGAATCCGTCGTGGTACCGAGGCTCGGCGTGTAGGTAAAGGCATACCGATCGACCGCAATCGGCGTACCGGCAACCGTGCCGCCAAGCGGCTGAGTGTAAACGCTGAAGTTCAGAGTTTGAGCCACATCCGGATCGGATGCCTGCACATACACGTCATACGGCGATGTCTGGATGGCTGCAATCACCACAGGTGGAGTCGGCGACACGAACACCGGAGGTGTATTTGTAAAGAGCACATTGATGATGAAAGTGCCCGGAATCGGCAGCGATGCGCCATCGGTCAAACTAAAGCCGAAGCTGCCCTGCCCTGGCCCGAAACCAATTGCAGACGGCAGATACGTCACCAGTCCTGCGTTGATATCGGCCTGCGTAAAGGTGCCGCCCACGGCCAGTGGCACTGCATTCAGGCGAACCTGCCCCAAAGCTGGAACAGATGTAACGTTATACACAAGCTGGGCAGCCGTATTATCGACATCACTGGCATAGAGATCGGCCTGCGTGATGCTTACCGCAGGAGCATTTTGATACACATCAATCGGCTGGTTCGTCTGAAGCACCGGCGCATCGTTGACCGGGGTAATGGTCACATTTACGGTCAATGTGCTCGTACCATAAGGATCGCTGACCGGCACGGTGAACGTATCCGGGCCGTTGGCATTCATATTTGGCGTATAGGTCACCGTCGCTCCGGGGCCGAGAAGAGTGTTCGCTGCCGGCGTCACAGCTCCCTTGGCTGCCCCCGCAGCCGGACCAAAGCTCAGCGGATCGTTATTCGCATCTGTGGCCGCAAGCAGGAAGCTGACTGTCGGGCTGTCCTCGAGAATCGTAAAACTGTATGGATTGGTGGCCGGAGCGGTAATCACCGGCAGGCTGTTGCCGACGGTGAAAGAGGCACTGGCTGAATTGTTTGTCATAACAGGGTCGGGCGTGGCCGAGTTCAGCGAAGCTGTATTGGTAACCGTCGTGTTAGGAGCCAGAGCACCGACCGTAGCCAGAATGTTCAAGCTTGCAGAAGCGGCATTGGCCAGGGTCGGAATACTCCAGGTAACCGTATTGCCCACCACGGTTGTCGCCGCGCCACCCGTATCGGACACATAGGTCAACCCGGCCGGCAACACATCGGAGACACTGATAGTATTTGCCGTATCCGGCCCTGCGTTGTTGACAGCCAGGGTGTAAGTCACGGTCGAGCCCGGTGTTGTGGTACCGACCACCGACTTGCTGATGCCGACATCGGCATTGGCCGTGGGAATCAGGCTAGCCGCGGCCGAATCGTTGGCTGGCACATTATCCACATATCCGGCTGCAAGCGCTTGCAGCGTTGCCGTATTGGTAATAGCGATGCCGCCATTGCCCGGCAACACCTGTGCAACGAGATTCAGTGTCGCTGCCGCGCCCGCGCCAAGCGTGCCGACGTTCCAGATATTGCCCGCATAAGTACCCTGCGACCGCGTCACCGAAACAAACGAAAGCCCGGCCGGCAGCGCATCCGCCACCACCACACCAGGTACGGCCACCGCGCTGTTGTTCGTCGCCGTGACCGTGTAGGCAATGTTTGCACCGGATGCCGGCACCGCATTGTTGACCGTCTTGGTCAGTCCAATATCAACACTGATCGCGTTCACCGTCACCGTCACCGTCGCCGCAGCCGTGCCGCCGAAACCGTCGCTGACTGTGTAGTTGAAGCTGTCCGTACCCACAAAGCCCGCATTCGGCGTATACCTGATCTGCCCCGCTGACACAGCCGCTGTGCCGTTCGCCGGCTGTGTCAGCGACTGGATCGTCAACGGATCACCGTCCGGATCGCTGTCGTTGGCCAGCACCGGAATCAAAACAGGCTGAAACGCAGCTGTTGCCGCCGCATCATTGACCGCAAGCGGAGTCCGATTCACCACATTCACCGTCACGCTGCCAAAGGATGCAGGGCTCTGATCGGGGTTCACCACTGGATCGACATGCGCCTCAATGGTGTAAGCACCCAGCACATTCGGCGCCATCCAGGTGTTGGTTGCGCCATTTACTCCCGGCACGCCCAATGTGCCGCCCGTGGCATTCCGCAGCAGGGGGGAATTGGCCGATGGAGGGCCGCCAGCCGTTGTCGCTGTCAGGCTCACCACGCCACCCCGCGGCACACTGGCCGGAGCTGCCTTAATGGCCACGCTTACACTGAGAACGACAGGCACGGTTGTTGGCAGGCCGATCAGATTCTGTGGCGCGGACAAGCCTTCGTAAATCCTGACGCCTGCCGCATTGAAGGCGCGGATACGCATGCGGATGCCGGTTCCATTCGGCACATCAATGGTCGCGGCAAAGGTATTCGCCGCATTGAGGATGACCGGTGGCGAAACAATCACCATGCCGGTAGAGGAAATTGCATCAACAGCAGCGGAAGTCACATTGGCAGGAATTGCACCAGGGGCCGCCACTGCACCGGTTGCGACAACGCTTCCCAGAGACACGGTAACAGGTGTCATACTTGATGAAGCAGTGGATGAACCACTCCCACCACCGCCACAGGCAGTCAATATCAAGCTTAAAAATATCGGGATAAGTTTATTCATGTTGCCATCTCCCCTACGGCAGTACGAACTGGGGCTGTATATTGACCTTCGTTGTCACCCCGAGATTTTGTTTGGCATTATTGATGGCTCCACCGATAGCTGAGCCGGACCCAGAGCCTGCACCTTGTGCAGTACCAGCCATGGCGTTGCGGCCACCTGCCTGCTTCTGCCGCCTTGAAGGTGGCTTGGGCGTGATGTTTCTATCGTTTCGGGAATCGGATTGCGTGGAAGATCCATCTGGCCCTTTCGCATCCGGCACCGGTGTACCATCATCATACAGCTTGCTCTTGCGAATCTTGATCTTGCCACCCTTACCAATTTCGGCGGCCTGGCCGGCATTCAGCTGTATCGATTTGCCCGATGGCAGCTTGACCTCGATCCGGCCTGTCAACAGAATCACCTGTGAACCCACAGGATAACGGCGGCTAAAATCTTCAAAGCTCATCGAAAAGGCACCCGAATCCCCCACGCCCTCCGGCATCGGCTGATCAACCAGGAACGACGTGCCGCGCACACCAAGCACAGCCGTCGAGGTACGCACTTGAAAACGGGAGTTTCGTGTCACCAGTTTATTGACGAAGAAACGGGCCTTGCCCCAGAACATATTGAATGCGCCCGACAACAGACTGTTGCCACGCGTGGCATAATCGGAAACCTCAATGCGGCTGCGCGAACCGACATACACACGCGACCCATCCGACATAACCAATTTAGCCCTGCCGCCAGAGCCGGTAACAATGATATCATTGCGATAAACGAGCCTTCCGCGCTCGGCCGGTTCACGGGCTGCACCACGCTCCACCACAACAGCGCCATGCACATAAGCCAGTCGGCCGACACTTGCCGCACCGGCGAATGACGGCATCAACACTAAAATGAGTGCAGAAAAACAACTAGCTAGAGCCAAGCGGCCAAGGGACTTTTTTATTACCATAGATACTGCCATGACACACCTGCCTGCCACTCGGTGTATTCCTTGCCAAATTGAACAACCACAAGTGGATCTTTATAATTAGAGAAGTTTTTCTGCCAGTGTCCCTGCACAACAATCCGATTCTCGGAGGTTCCAAAGGGCCGATACGCGGCATGCGCCCCGACCTGCATATAATAATCCCGCCGCTTATCGGCTCCGGTGACCAAAATGGTTTGGTCCGCCTTGGCGTAGCCACGCCAGTAGCCATGCGCGAAGACGCCGATATCGGCCTGCTTCCATTCGCTATCTGCCGTAACATTCAGGCCCAGCTGCGTGTAATCATCGGTCTTGTTATGGGTGGCATCGCCCTTGGTCGATTCCTGATGGATGTATGTGCTCAGCACGTAGTGAACATCATGCCATGCAAACTGACGACTGAGGTTGAGCTCATTGCTGAAGCCACCCAGCCGCCTTAAATCGGAGTTCAAGGTGCCGAATCGCCTGCTGAACTCGCGGTAGCGTCCCTGATACCGCACCAGCCATCCGGCATTAAGCCAGCTGACATCCAGACCGCCGCCATAATACAGGCGTTGCTGATTCAGACTGACATATTCAAAACGCGGTGAAATCACAAAGCTGGCATAATCCCAATCAAGAAATGTGCTGTGTACAAGCAGATCGAAGTCCTTGCGTTTGGCATGCCAGATGGAATTGAGTGCATAACCAAAGCGCCAGCGGCTCCCCTGATAACCGAGCGTCAGATCGGCCTCGGTAAACATATCGCTCTTCTTCTTGCCGCCGGCTAATTGCACAACATCCGGCAGCAAATCGACATTGCTGGTGTAAAACTCACCCAGCATGACATTGCCGGTCAAACCCGGCTTACGGCTTACCGGCCGCACCTCGGCCAACTCTTTCGCCACCGGCGCATATTTACCATCCGGCGATGCCTTTAGCGACGCTTCCGCTTCCTCGCGGGCTGCCGCATAATCGCCCTGCGACACAGCACCCAGCGCCAGATAATAATGCGCAGATGCCTGATGGATGGGGGTCAGTGATGGCCGGGCCAGCAGCCGGCGCCAAAGCTGCTCCGCCTGATCGAACTTTTGCCTGCGCACCAGCATATCACCGTATATGATCGCAGCTTGCGCATCGTCGGGATGCACAGCCAGCCATTGGCTGAGTATATCGGCCGCCATCTGCGGCTTGCCGGCCAGATCATAAACCCTGGCATAATTCAGCCACACCTCGCGCATATCCTGGCGCAGACTCATGCCCTCACGCGCCACCCAGGCGCGGTACACATCCAGCGCCTCATCATACTTGCCCGACTCCTCATAACTCAATGCCAGATAACGGCTCACACCCCGGTTACCCGGAAACCGCTGATGCAGTGCCGAGAGCGCGGCAATAGCGGCTTCAAAATCACTGAAACGATAATCTTCAACGGCGGCCAGGTAGGCTTCCTGATCCTGCTTGCTCCACGCAGCAACCTCCGGCTGCGCCAACACCGCGCCGATACCCAACAACCAGGCCACGAGCACCGCCGGGAAAAACGCATAAACAAACCGTGCCAACATCGATCAAAAAGCCTCCTGCCCTTGGCTTCAAGCTGGAGTATAGCCGATTATTTAAAAACTGCCAAAACTAAAAATCGACGCGTGAGCCAATCCGTCAGTCACCTTGAAGCAGGGCCAGCATCCGCTTACCGAGCAGGGTTGGGTTGTGCTCGACCGTCACGCCGGCTGCCTCAAGGGCGGCGAACTTCGCTTCGGCGGTGCCCTTGCCGCCGGAGATAATAGCGCCGGCATGCCCCATGCGCTTGCCGGACGGGGCTGTCGCGCCGGCGATAAAGGCGACCACGGGCTTTGACACATGCTTGCGGATGTATTCCGCCGCATGCTCCTCGTCCGCGCCACCGATTTCACCGATCATAACCACGCCTTCGGTCTGGGTATCGGTCTCGAACAGCTTCAGTGCATCGACAAAGTCCAGCCCGTGTATCGGATCGCCGCCCATGCCGATGCAGGTGCTCTGGCCGAGCCCGGTTTCCGTCAACTGCGCCACGGCTTCATAAGTCAGGGTACCGGAACGGGAAATCACGCCGACCCGGCCCGGCAGGTGGATATGACCGGGCATAATACCGATCTTGGCCTGTCCCGGGGTAATAATGCCCGGGCAGTTCGGCCCAATCAGTACCGGCTGCCTGCTCATGCCATTCAGATGCGCCTTCACCTTCAACATATCCTGCACCGGAATACCCTCTGTGATGCAGATAATCAGACCAATCCCGGCCTCGGCAGCCTCAATGATCGCATCAGCCGCAAAGCGCGGCGGCACAAAGATAATGCTCGCCTCAGCGCCTTCCTGATGCACCGTATCGGCCACCGAATCGAATACCGGCCGATGCAGATGTGACTGGCCGCCCTTGCCGGGCGTCACCCCGCCGACGAATGTAGTCCCATAATCAATCATCTGTTCGGAATGAAAGCTTCCCTGCCGGCCGGTAAAGCCCTGACAGATGACACGCGTACTGTTATCCAGCAATACACTCATGCCAATGCCCCCACAGCCATTTCCGCCGCCTGATCGAGATCCGCTGCCCAGTGCACATCAAGCCCTGCATCCCTGACAATCCTGCGCCCTTCTTCTTCATTGGTGCCAACCAGACGCATCACCACCGGCACTCGCATCGGATGCGTCTTTATTGCTTCAATCAGGCCGTTGGCGATAATATCACAGCGTACAATGCCACCGAAAATATTGACCAGCACGGCTTTCACATGTGCATCGGAAAACAGTAGCCTGAAGGCCTCGGTGACGGCCTCAACAGTCACCCCGCCGCCGACATCGAGGAAATTCGCCGGCTTCGCACCCTTCAGCTGGATAATATCCATCGTCGCCATGGCCAGCCCGGCACCATTGACCATGCAACCGATCTGCCCGTCCAGAGCGATATAGTTCAGCCCGAACTGCGAGGCCTCTGTCTCGCGCGGATCTTCCTCATCCTCATCACGCATGGCGGCCGCCTCCGGCTGGCGGTACAGCGCATTATCATCAACAGCAATCTTGGCATCCAGCGCAAGCAGGACATCACCGGTGAGTACCAGCGGATTAAGCTCCAGCAGACTGCAATCGCACTCGACAAAGACCCTGTACAAAGCTACCGCAAGATCATCAAACATCGTTGCGACCTTGCCTTTCAGGCCCAGCATATCGGCCATCGCTTCAGTATCCTCGCTGCTCAGCCCTCGCTCGAGCGGAATCGGGCAGCTCAGAATCTTCCCGGGCGTGCTGGCAGCGACCTCTTCAATATCCATACCGCCGGCCGAGCTGACGACAAAAGCCACCGCCTCGGCCTCCCGATCCACAAGCAGTGAAAGATAAAATTCAATGGCGATATCCAGCCCTTCCTCGACATACACCTTGTGCACCTGTTTCCCGGCCTTGCCCGTCTGTTTGGTAACCAGCGTTGAGCCCAGAAGCTCTGCTGCTGCAGCCTCAACCTCATCAAGTGTTTTGCACAGGCGCACACCGCCGGCCTTGCCGCGCCCGCCGGCATGAATCTGGGCCTTGACCACCCACACCGATCCACCCAGTTCTTCAGCCGCAGCAACCGCCGCCGCCGCCGAGGTCGCCAGCACGCCGCGCGGTGTAGGCACGCCGAACGATCTCAGGATCGCCTTGGCCTGATATTCATGAATATTCAATAATGCTCTCCCCGGA
Source organism: Zetaproteobacteria bacterium (assembly GCA_021545585.1). Taxonomy (GTDB): domain Bacteria; phylum Pseudomonadota; class Zetaproteobacteria; order Mariprofundales; family Mariprofundaceae; genus JAJRVH01. The sequence goes on along the minus strand of JAJRTF010000089.1, from coordinate 39,352 downwards.
AAACTTATACCCGTGCAAACCCGGGCATGTCTTAAAAATGTCCAAAGGCGTCCACGGTCCTGACCAACTCCATCACCGAATCCATGGAGTGATGCAGGCTTGCGGCTTCATCCTTCGATAAATCCAGCTCAATCACCGCTTCCACACCCCCGCCGCCGAGCTTGCAGGGCACGCCCAGATAATACCCGTCCACGCCATACTCACCTTCCAGATAAGCCGCGCAGGGCAGGATACGTTTCTTGTCCTTTAGAATCGCCTCGGCCATTTCCACCACAGCTGCGCCCGGCGCGTAAAAGGCCGAACCGGTCTTCAGCAGGCCCACAATCTCCGCTCCGCCATTGGCGGTACGCTCACAGATAGCGTCCACGCGCTCCCTGGACAACATCTCGGTGATCGGAATACCGGCTACGGTCGAATAACGCGGCAGCGGCACCATGGTATCGCCATGCCCGCCAAGCACGAACGCATTCACATCCTCAATCGAGACATCCACTTCATCGGCAATAAAAGCCCGCATGCGCGCCGAATCGAGCACGCCAGCCATGCCAATCACGCGCTGCTTGGGAAACCCGGATACCTTCAGCGCCGTATACACCATCGCATCCAGCGGGTTGGTAACCACCAGAATCACGCAATCAGGCGAATATTTGACGATATTGCGGGTGACCTCGGAAACAATCTTCACATTGGTGGACAACAGGTCATCCCGGCTCATGCCCGGCTTGCGGGCGATACCGGCGGTAATAATCACCAGATCGGAATCGACCGTGTCGGCATAGTCCTGCGTACCGTGAACAATGGCATTATAGCCCTGAATCGGTGAGGCCTCGTGCATATCCAGTGCCTTGCCCTGTGGCACGCCCTCAATCACATCCATCAGAACAATATTGGCCAGCTCCCTCTGGGCGGCCAGGAAAGCAGCTGTCGCCCCGACATGGCCGGCTCCAACCACCGTGACTTTCTTGCGGTGAAATGCGGCTTTACTTTCATCCCTAGTCTCGGACCAGCGCATGGCGACACCTCCCATTGGCTTTGGCATATCTCTGAATAACGGCAGACACATCGCTTTTCAGAAGATGCCCTGATTCCCCAAACATAGACCCGCTGTGATTCGATGGAAAGGCCTGAATGATGACTTTTGCTTTCCGGCAAACAAAAAAACCGCGCATGAATTTTTTTGCACCGCCATCAGCGCATGGCTGAAACATTGCATGTATTCAGTGCCTTCCATATCGAATACCGCACCCGCTTATGTTAGCTTCAGCGGCATGAGGAAGGAAACCCTGTCGCCCGAAAGCAACAGCTTTACGCAGTCAGTCGCATCCCTGCCGGAAGTGTTACGTGATGTCTGTCAGGCAATTTCCGCTGCCCAAGGCAGGGCATGGCTGGTCGGCGGCTGTGTGCGCGATATGCTGCTTGGTATCCGACCCAAGGATTTTGACCTTGAGGTGTACCGGTTAAATGCCGACCAGCTGACCCGCGCCCTGACACCGCTCGGTCGCTGTCAGCAGGTCGGCAAACAGTTCGGCGTACTTAAACTCTGGCATCGGGGCATGGAAATCGATATTGCCCTGCCGCGCCGGGAAAAAAAGACTGGTGCCGGACACCGCGGTTTTGAGGTCATCTGCGACCCGGCACTGGCTCCGGAAATCGCCACCCGGCGTCGCGATTTTACCATCAATGCCATGATGCTGGATCCTTTAAACGGTGAACTGCTCGACCTTCATCACGGCCGTGAGGATTTAAGCAACGGGTTATTGAGACATGTATCCCCGGCCTTTGCCGAAGATCCATTACGGCCGCTGCGTGCCATGCAGTTTGCCGCCCGCTTCCGGCTCAGACTTGCCGGGCAAACCTGTGCGCTGTGCAAGGAGATGCTCAACGAAGCAGACAGCCTGGCCGCCTCGCGCATCTGGCTGGAATGGCAAAAATGGAGCCATGCCGACCACCCTTCCCATGGCCTGCAGGCCTTGCATGACAGCGGCTGGCTGGCGCTTTATCCTGAAATCGGGGCCATGCAGGAATGCCCTCAGGATCCGCAATGGCATCCGGAAGGCAATGTCTGGAATCATACCCTGCAGGTCGTCGATCAGGCGGCCGGAATCGCCGTACGCAACAAGCTCGATACCCATACACGCGAGCATCTGATATTTGCCGCGCTGTGCCATGACATGGGAAAACCGCGCACAACCGTGCACTATGCCAATGACCGTATCGGCTCTCCGGGACATAGCGAAGCAGGCATGGCATACGCGGCTCGTCTTTTGAAACGCATCCATGCCCCCGGGCGCATTGCCCGGTATGTGCAGCCACTCATTAAAGACCATATTACCCACCTGCACGGGGAGCCCAGCCGCAGGGCTGTTCGTCGTCTGGCCCATCGCCTGCATCCGGCACATATCGAATTATGGGAAATGCTGGTCGAGGCCGATGCCTCTGGGCGTGCCCCTGCCGCAGCATCGCGTCCCGCCCTACCATGGTTGCAACTGGCCATGGACATGCAGCAGCATCAGAAGCAACCCAAACCGATCCTGACCGGCCGGATACTGCTGGGCATGGGGGTTAAGGCAGGACCAGAGATGGGCGAAATCTTAAGCAAGGCCTATCAGGCCCAGCTCGACGGAGTGATTAAGGATGAAGTGTCAGGGATGCACTGGTGCCGGGAGCATCTGTCTTCCATTCGCGCAATAGATTGATACCCTTACGATTCGCCGGCGGCATCTTCCTGCTGCGCGGCTTCAATACGGCGGGCAACACATAGTCCGATCTCAAACAATACCAGCATCGGGATAGCCAGCAGCACCTGCGAAATAATATCCGGCGGTGTCAGGATGGCGGCAAAGATAAACAGCCAGACAATCACAAAACGCCGCTTCTCGGCCAACCCTGCCGCACTGACAATCTGCAATTTGGCCAGCAGGGTCAGCACAATCGGGATTTCAAAACTGAGGCCGAAGGCAAACATCAGCTTGAGAAACAGGGACAGATATTCCTTCACCGCCGGCAGCGCCTGAATATGCTCGGTGGCAAAGCCCAGAAAGAAGGTAAATACCAGTGGAAAAACCACAAAGTAAGCGAACGCGCCACCGGCCAGAAACAGCAGGACGCTGCTGATCACCACCAGTTTGAACAACTGCTTTTCATTGGCATACAGGCCCGGCGCGACAAAGGACCACAGCTGATAAAAACTGATGGGCGAGGTTGCGAACAGGCTCAACAAAAGAGCAATCTTCAGATAGGTGAAAAACACATCCGGGGCATTGAGAAAGACCATGGATGTACCGTCGGGCAGGGCATTGAGCATCGGGGCAGCCATGAATTCGAAGACCGGCTCGGACCAGTTCATCAACACGGCGACACCCAAGATATAAACAATCACCGACAGCCGCAGGCGTGATTGCAGCTCTTTCAAATGGGCAATGATATTCTGGCTGGCTTCACTCATGTGTTTTGTTTGAAGCATCCCGTGGTTCACTATCGGCCGGGCCGTTATCCACATCAGTGCGTTGTTCAACCGATGCATGTACATCATCCCGAACCGCATCAATGTGCTGGTGCATTTCACCGGCCATGTCCTTCAGAGGCGCGGTACCCTGCTCGACTTCGCGACTGATCTCACCGCGCATCTGATACCACCAGTCTCTACCGTAGCGCACCCAGCGCCCCAGCTGAGCGAAGAATTCGGGCATACGCTCCGGCCCGACCACGACAAACAGCAGGAGACCGATAACCAACAGCTCGAATAAACCGATATCTGGCATGGGGATTACTTAATCTTTCTTGCTGCTTGCGTCCGTATCGTCTTTTGCTGACTTATCATCATCCGACATGGTGCTGCGGAAATTTTTAATCCCCTTGGCCAGCCCTGCCCCCAGTTGCGGCAGCTTACCGGCGCCGAACAAGACAATGACAATCAATAAAATAATCAGCAGTTCCGATGTTCCCAATCCGAACATATCTCCCCCTGGTGCTGGCTAAACCGATCTAATTTGTCGAAAACCGGATGCAGCAATATCAAACTCTACTTTATTGTCGTCTGCATAGTGCCGAAAAACCCGCCGGGTGCAAGCGACAAAGGTTTGGTTTATACTGGTTATACAAATGACTCCAATGCAGGAGGAATCACATGACCTTGCAACTTGGCCTTGAAATACATGATGCCGCCGGCTCTGTCATGGGTCGTATCAGCCGACTTATCGCCAATCAATCCGATCGAAATATCCAGTCCGTTGTTGTCCGGCTATCAGATGGAACGATAAATGGTACACTGCCATGAAGACGCACCTATCCCTTTGTAAAGTGAATAGGTAAACGTCATAAAAAGCCGCCGTGAGGCGGTGGGGTTAAGGGGCTGACCCCTTACGCACCGTTTCTCGTAGAGAAACGCCTAAGCGCGCTCTTGCAGAGGGCTTTCATCCCCTGCAATGCTTGTTTATCGGTCAGGTTCGGGATTTCTTGAGTCGTTCGGATACATCATCTCGCCGCGGCCAGTGGCAAGCCATTCAAAATAGACATCCAGCACAATCGCCAGTCGCGAGAGATTTTCCACGCTGGGCGTGGTCACACCCTGCTCCCACTGGCTACAGGCGCTTTTACTCACACCCACCAGCTCAGCCAGCTTCGCCTGACTCCATCCTTTCTGTTTGCGTACAAGCCGAATCCGTTGTGCAATAGTCATATCCATAGGTCGGCATCATACACGAATCGCTTACAAGCAGTATCGCTGTCCAGAGATGTTGACTCCCCCCCCCCGGCAAATACCATGCCGTTTAAAACTACATTTTCAAAACACCTGCATACTTCTGGGAGGAGAGGGGATGAGCATGAAACTTCGGCATATTTTTTCCAACGGCTTGATGATTTTTTCCATGGCGGCAGCGCTGATGCTGTCGGCCTGTGGTGGTGGAGGGGGCGGTGGTACATCAACGCCAGCGCCCACCGCAACTGCTGGCGGCATTAAAGCCGTTCTTGGTCCGCTTGCCGGTGCGACAATTAAAGCATACAGACTAACTGATTTAGTGAATCCTATTGAAGGACCGATAAGATCAAATGGTAGTTTAACAGATTTGAATGCCGCAGGTAGTTTTGATTTAACGCTTGCTGGTATTCCTAAATCAGAGTGGATATTGGTCACAGCTACTGGCGGTGCCGACATTGATGCCAATGATGATTGTGTCGTTGATGCTGTGCCCACTTTAAACACTGGTACCATTCACGCTATTGCCAAAGCTTCCGACTGGCTGAACGGTTCATGTTCGGTCAATGTTATTACGGATATGATCTACCGGGGCGTGAGTGCGAGCTTAGATTTGCCATCAGCTTCAAGCTCAGCAATTCAAGCGGCATTGGATGCTGCCACAAGCAACTGGATAACTGATATAAATAATGATGGACTGACTGATTATAGGGATAGTTTTTCATTCAACCCAGTAAATCATAAGTCTCGCACAAAAGTAAACTGGACTCTCATCAGTTCAGGGTATATTGCATCTATCCATTCAGGTGATGCGGAATCTGTAATGCAAAAGCACTTTTCGTTGATTTTAGCTTCAAAAGCAGCAGGATATAATATTGCCACTCAGTCATCATCTCTTGTTAAATCAACGCCAAAGACCGTTGCAAAAGTTAAAGTTACAGATGTAACGGGAAATGGTGTTCCAGATCGCGCTTATATTGAGAAAGTTGAAAATGGCGCTTTGATCTCAACAGACATTCAAAACAAATTAGGGCTTAGTGATCACCAAATCAAAATTAATGCCAAGGGGCATGAACTTATTTTAACATTCAAAGGTCAACAAAATGTTTTGACAGGACTTGACCAGGCATCTTTGCAAAACTTGTTGACGATGGATTCCGCATCAATTCAGCTATCTGCAAATAATCCGGGCATTTATGAAATAGCCATACCGAAGACAGTTATCCCTCTGCTATCTACTGCTACATGGAGCGCTACGCTTGATGGCAAGCCTGTTCCTGTGGGAAGGCTGGGAATGATTAGGGACGACCCTTTAATAGGGTGGTACTTTTCAGACGCGCCAGCACCAATCAATTATACCATTACAGGAAACAATGCGGGAGGAAGTATTATTATAATACCCGCTGTTAAAAATCAATCGAACAACCTTACCTTTGATATAGCAGAAAGAGGATCACTGTCTCCTTTTACTTCTTTGGGCTGTTTTGACAATTTGGATGGCGGAACTTTTCTGCCCGGATATCATTCAGGTGTGGGCAAGGGCACATATTGCGTGGACATTGCTGGTTCTTTGGTTCAACAGGGAATTGTTACTGTTGCTGCTCAAAACTCTCCCAATCAAACTGTTTTATTCAAAGTTGACGCGAATGGGTTGGTATATCTCAATGGTGTGCAAGCCCCTGCCTCTGCCCAACCAGTCGCGCTAAGTGTATCAGATCCAAATTACAAGGTGCAGCTAACTGTGGCTGCTTCCAACCCGGGGAATGCTTCTGCGGGACTTTCATTTGTACCTTATGTGGGCCGTGCTTATCATATTGGGGATACTTTAGCCTCCATGCAAAGGCTGTGGGTCAGCATAGTTGCACCAACTCCAGCGCCCGGAAGCGGGGCTGGCGTAAACTGGACGGCGCAGACCTCGGGTACAGTTTATAATCTTAAACAGGTTGTATGGAACGGTACGCAGTTTGTCGCAGTGGGTGATGCCGGCGCGATTCTGACCAGCCCCGATGGGGCGGCTTGGACGGTGTCGAATGTGGGTACGACCAATTGGTTTCGTGATATCACATGGAGCGGTACGCAATTTGTGGCTGTGGGTGAGGCAGGCAAAATTCTGACCAGTCCCGATGGGGTGACATGGACAGCACAGACCTCAGGCACGGCCAATAGGCTTAATAGCGTCATCTGGAGCAGTACGCAGTTTGTCGTAGTGGGTGATGGTGGTACGGTTTTGAGCAGTCTGGATGGTGTAAACTGGACGCCGCAGACATCGGGCACGGTCGCTCCGCTACATGACATTGCTTGGAACGGTACGCAATTTGTTGCAGTGGGCGGATTCAGAAATAATGCGATAATCCTAACCAGTCCCGATGGCGTGAACTGGACGCCGCAGACCTCGGGCACGACCATTCCTCTTAGTGGCATCACATGGAGCGGCACGCAGTTTGTCGTAGTGGGTGGTGGTGGAACGATTTTGAGCAGTCTGGATGGCGTAAATTGGATGGTGCAGGTATCGGGTTTAACTGCTACGACTTCTCTCAACAACATTATTTGGAGCGGTACGCAGTTTGTCGCTACGGGATGGGACTATACAGGACTCATTCCGGGAGTTTTTTCTGGAGCTGGCATAATCTTGACCAGCCCCGATGGCATGAACTGGACGCGGCAGACCTCGGGCACGGCCAACTGGCTTTATGGGCTTACTTGGAGCGGTACGAAGTTCATTGTCGTGGGCGATGTGGGCACAATTCTAGTGAGTCCGTGATGCGTATGCGTCCGGTGCTCGTCACTGGCATCTGGCGACGTGTTGCCAAGCTGTCCCCCTTTGTGGCGGCAGTGGAACTGTTACTCCCCCCCCCCACCTTCACGCGCACTGCCACAGTCGCCAGCTATGGCTATTCCAGCGATATTCACGGCAGCAAAGTCCGACCGAAAAACTCAAGTATTTTAGGCTATTGCTTACTTTATCCCCCATCGTTATAATACCGACAAAATAAAAAAGGTGGCCTTTCATGCCCAAGTATAAGCGGTTCAACGATGCCTCGGTCAGTGAAAAAATCCTCGACTCTATGTTCCTTATCACCATTGGCATCGCCTATCTGTTTGCCCTCCTGAATCTCTATTACACCCATCAGGGCCGCGATGGTCAGGAAGGACTTTCGGTGCAGGATGTTGTCATTGCCTACCACGGCAGCCATAACCAGACACGTCTGGGAGCCGCTATCAACGGTCCGATGGCGCCCAACCTTCCGAATCTGGCTGCCAAACGCGATATCCTCGACTGGATTGACCACGACACCCCCGAAGACGAGTTCAATGAAAAAATCAAACCTATACTGGATAACAACTGCATCATGTGCCATTCGGCGGAAAGCGGCATGTCCATTCCGCATCTCACATCTTATAACAATGTCATCAGGCTGACCGAAACCGATACCGGCGCCACTATCCCGGCACTGGTGCGCGTATCCCACATCCACCTGTTCGGTATCGCCTTCATTCTGTTCTTTGTCGGGCGCATCTTCCTGCTCTGCGAAATGAGTGTCATCGTCAAGCGCATTTATGTGGCGCTGCCGTTCATCTTCCTGCTGCTGGATATTTCATCCTGGTTTGTCACCAAGATCATCCCCGGCTTCGCCTACGTTGTAGTCAGTGCAGGCGGCCTGGTTGGTATCACATTTGGCTTGCAGATTCTGATCAGTCTTTATCAGATGTGGTTTTACCGCCCGAAGGTCGTGCCTGTCGAGATGTAGACGAGGGAAATTTAATCCTTTCGCGCAATCTCTCCTCCCAGACAGTTGCAGCAACAAGGATTATCATTGCTCCTGAAGATACACTGATGGAGCCAAAAAGGAGAGTATTATGAAAAAGACGATTGCAACAATCATCGCAGCCGCATGCTTTGGCCTGACATCCCAGATCGCCATGGCCGATGTTGATGCCGTGAAGGTTTACAAGTCCAAATGCAAGATGTGCCACAAATTCGACAAGAAAAAGGTCGGCCCGGCCTTCAAGGACATGAACACCGATGAGGCTGCACTCAAAGCAGTCATCAAGGATGGTCGCAAGATGATGCCGAAGTTCGGTAAAAAACTGGATGAAGAGCAGATCGATGCGCTGGTTGCACTCATCAAGAGCAAGCAGCCTGCAGCCAACCCTTGCGCTAACAATCCGTGTAGTAAATAGTTAGCCATTATATCTTAGCACTTACTGTCACGGGAGGAGAGTTTATGCGAGCAAGCACAATATCAGGAATGGCAATGGCCACCGGTCTTGCCATGGCCTTGTTTTCAGCGCCTATGGCGGCATCCGCCAGCATCGCGAATGGTAAGGCATTGTATGAAGCCAACTGCGCCATGTGCCATGGCAAAACCGGTGAGGTCAGCGACTATGGCAAAAAACTGAAGCCTTTCCCGGCACGCAACCACCGCGCTCTGGCTCAATATGTCAGCCGCGATGAACTGCGCCGCATCATTACCTACGGTGTAAAAGGCACAGCCATGACACCGAAAAAATACACCCTTGATCCGCTGGAGATCGAAGAAGTCATCGATTATATCCAGAGTTTTGACTACAAGCCGAACCTGGCCAATGGCAAGAAACGCTTCAAAGCAGTCTGTGCATCCTGCCATGGCATAGATGGCCGGGCCATCACCGGTGTCGGCGCCAAGAACCTTGTCTATACCAAGCTGGATTTAAAAGGCATTGTGCATACCATGCGCTATGGTCGTCCCGGCACAATGATGACCAGCAAACGTCACCAGCTGAAAAACACCGATATTGCTGATATCGCCAACTATGTTTATGAGCTTCGCTATATGGCCAACCCGGCCAAGGGTAAAAAGCTGTTTGCTAAAAACTGCGTATCCTGCCATAGCACACCGGCCAAGATTAAACTGATTGGCAATGCAGCTAGCAAACGCAATATTGCCGACTTGGATGACCGCCTGCTGGATCTGCGTATCCGCCACGGTCGCCATGTCGACCGCGCCGGCAAGAAGGTTGACAAGCTCTCTGCCGACAACATTCAGGATATCATTGCTTACATGAGGAAATACAAGAACTGATGACTGAAACAAGCTCCGTATCCAGCGCCTCCCAACTGGGGGGCGCTGATCTTTTTGATCTGGATATCATTAAAAAATACGACAAGGCAGGTCCGCGCTACACCTCCTACCCCACCGCACCGATGTTCCACACCGGTATCGGTGCCGATGATTACACTGCCACGCTGAAGCGTGTCGCAGGAGACGATGCGCCGCTATCCCTGTATATCCATATCCCCTTCTGCAATACCATTTGCTACTACTGCGGCTGCAATAAAATCGTCACCAAACAATACGATCGCGCCGCGCCCTATCTGGATCTTCTGCTTAAGGAAATCGATCATGTAGCCGACACCCTCGGCGACTGTAAGCGGCCTGTCACCCAGTTGCATTTCGGCGGCGGCACACCGACATTTATGAATAACGATCAGATGCGCACCATCATGAACAGGCTGCGCGAACGTTTCCATTTTGTCGCCAAGGATGTAGGCGAGTTCAGCATCGAAATCGATCCGCGCGAATGCGATCAGGATACGGTACGCGTGTTGCAGGAGATCGGCCTCAACCGCATGAGCATGGGTGTGCAGGATTTCGATCCGGTTGTGCAAAAAGCCGTCAACCGTATTCAGAGCAAGGAAGAAACCCTGCGTGTCCTTAACGAAGCGCGCCGGCATGGCTTTGAATCCATGAATATTGATCTGATGTACGGCCTGCCACATCAGAGCGTCGCAACCTTCGACGCCACACTGGATACCATTATCGAATTCAGCCCGGATCGCATTGCGCTGTTCAATTATGCGCATCTGCCGCATATGTTCATGCCGCAGCGCCGTATCGACGAAGACGCCCTGCCCAGCCCGCAGGAAAAGCTCAATATCCTTGAGCACAGCATCAACAAGCTTCTGGATGCCGGCTATGTCTTTATCGGTATGGATCATTTTGCCAAACCGGATGACGAACTGACCATCGCCCAGCGCGAAGGAAAACTGTACCGCAATTTTCAGGGTTACAGTACGCAGGCCGATTGCGATCTGATTGGTCTGGGTGTCACATCGATCGGCTATGTCGGCGGTGGCTTTTTCCAGAATGAAAAGGAAATGGATGCCTACACGGCAAATATCGACAAAGGTGAATTCCCGGTTTTCCGCGGTTATCAACTGTCAGATGAGGATCATCTGCGTCGCCAGGTCATCATGCGCCTGATGTGCGACTTCTCCCTCGAATTCAAGCCCTTCGAGCAGGAGTTCGGCATTGATTTCAAGGAGCATTTTGCCGACGGTCTGCAAGACCTGCATGAGATGGTCAGCGATGGGCTGGTTGATTTGCGCCCGGATGGTTTGACGGTTTTGCCGGCCGGCCGCCTGCTGATCCGCAACGTTGCCATGGTTTTCGATGAATACCTTCAGAAGAAAAAGGAAGGCACCAGCTTCTCCAAGGTTATTTAGGGCCTACTCGGGAAGCCCGATCATGGGATCATTGGGTAACTTCCGGTCCACGCGGAAATCGTGCATATCGAGACTGGGGGATTCACCCATCATCCATCGGCTCATCAGTTCAGCTGTTCCCGGAGCCAGCAGGACACCATTACGATAATGGCCGGTCGCTACCCATAGGCCGGGGCGGCCAGCCACCGGACCAAGATACGGTAATCCATCCGGAGTACCGGGGCGAAAGCCCATCCACTGATGCTCCACTTCGGCCTCGGCCAATGCCGGAGCAATGCGAGCCGTGGCCTGCATCAATGTATGGATAATATCTTCAGTATTACCTTCGATAAAACCCACCCGCTCCATACTTGCCCCGATTAATACCCTTCCATCCTGACGCGGCACAAAATAGACATCATCATGCTTGATGATATGGCGAACCGTCCCGGGGTCTGTCCTGATCAGCGCAATCTGCCCTTTTACCGGCTCTACCGGTAAGGAAACCCCCATAACATTCGCCAGTTCCCCGCTCCAGCTGCCGGCCGCCAGCAGTGCAGCATCGGCATCCAGCTGCCGGCCATCAGCCAGACAAACCCCGGCGACATGGCCCTGAGCATTGAGCGCCAGATTTGTCACCTCGACCTGTTCAAGAACCTCGACCGCAGCCAGTTCCAGCGCCTGCTTCACAGCTTTCAACAGGCGCGGATTACGCGCCTGCGCGACCTCGGGCCAAAGCAGGCCGCCAGTAGCATGATGTGATAATACCGGCTCATGGCGCTGTAAACCATCGGCATCCAGCTCCTCGACCCGCCAGTCGAATTTCTGCGACCACTGCAGGGCATGTTGCCTGTGATGCACGGCATCATCGGCAAACAATGGAATCAACAGGCCGCTCTGCAGCCATTCAATCGACATGCCGGTAAGCCGTTGCAATTCATCACTCAAATCAGGGTAAAGATTCAGACTGAAATCCACCAGACGGGTGAAACTGTCGGGATAAAGCCACGGGTGAATCGGGCATAAAATACCGGCCCCGGCCCAGGATGATTCATGCCCGGTTCGACCGCGTTCGAGAATCACAGGTCGCGCGCCCAGTCTGGCAAGGTACAAGGCCGTCAGGCAGCCGATAATGCCGCCGCCGATAACAGCAACCCGCATGCCCTGCCGACCGGATACGCTATTCGTCAATGTACGCCCTCCTGCCCGACCACATGGGGCTTGCCCGATTCCATGCTTACCGCCACCATGCCGACATGCATGCACAGGCCCCTACCGACCGAGAACTTGCCCAAGCCTACCAATATTGTCTGACCATCGCACGGCGGCACTATGAAAACTTCCCCACCGCATCCCGATTCATCAAAAAAGACTACAGGCCGGCTGTGGCCGCCATCTATGCCTTCGCCCGGCATGCCGATGATCTGGCCGATGAGGGCAACATCCCGGCCGACACGCGCCTGAAGCAGCTCAATGCATGGGAAACCCTGCTGGAGCGCTGCCTGACTGAATCGCTGGAACAGCCGGTATTTTTAGCCCTCAGCGACAGCATCCGCAAACATCATCTGCCCGTCGAGGCACTGCACAACCTGCTCATCGCCTTCCGCATGGATGTCAGCCTGCATGCCTATGCCAGTGAGGATGAACTGATGTTTTACTGTGTACATTCGGCCAATCCGGTGGGCAGATTGATGCTGGCCCTGCATGAAGTCGACAGTCCGGAGGCGCTGCAGGCCTCGGATGCCATCTGCACGGCCCTGCAGCTGGTCAATTTCTGGCAGGATCTGTCTGTCGATCTGCCGCGGGGACGCTGTTATCTGCCGGAGGCCTGGCTGGAAGCGCATGGCCTGAATGCCGAACAGCTGCTCGACTGGGCCAGAACGGATGCATTGGCTGATGATGTGCACAATCAGGCTGTGGCCCCGGCGCTGAAGCATGCTGTGGCGATAACGCGTGAGAAACTGGTGTTTGGCCAGAACCTGTTGCCGTGGCTGCCCCTCCGGCTGAGGCTGCAGATTGCAACCACGCTGCACGGCGCTGATTGCATGCTGAACAGGATTGAAACGCTGCAAAGGCCGCTTGCTGAACGGGTAACATTAACCCGCCGTGACTGGCTGCGCATGGTGCTGCCGGTCATCAGGGATACACTGCTGCCTCCCCGGCCCATGCTGCCCCGGATGACATGAGGACCCGCCCATGAGCCCCCAACAATACTGCCTTGATAAAACACGCGGATCCGGCTCTTCGTTCTTTTATGCCTTTCTGTTTCTGGCGGAACAACCGCGCCGGGCCATGATGGCTCTGTATGCCTTCTGTCGCGAGGTTGATGATATTGCCGATGAGGTCAGCGAACAGGAGGTGGCATTAACCAAGCTGCATTTCTGGCGCGAAGAACTTGGCCGGGTATTTCAGGATAAACCGCGCCACCCCGTGGGCAAGGAATTAAACTGGGCTCGCCAGCATTACCCGCTTGATGAGGAGCTGTTGCTGGAAATGATTGATGGCATGCTGATGGATATCCAGCGTCAACCCATACTCAAGGCATCCGACCTGTCGCTGTATGCCTATCGTGTGGCCGGCGTGGTCGGCCTGCTGTCGATTGAGATATTCGGCTATCAGGATCGCAAGAGCCGCGATTTCGCCACCTCGCTTGGTGAAGCCCTGCAACTGACCAATATCCTCCGCGATGTCGCTGAAGACGCACAGCTCGAGCGTATTTATCTGCCGCAGGAGGATCGTATCCGCCATAAAGTCAGCGATCAGGCTATCAAGGATGGCGATATGGGCACCGCCCTGCCCGCGCTTCTGACTGAGTATGGCGACAAGGCCGAGGCCGCTTATCAGCGCGCACTCGAACAGCTCCCCGACGGTGACAGGGTCAGCCTGCGCCCATCGCTGGTGATGGCGGCCATTTACCATGCCTATCTCCGCCATCTGCGCGAGAACAACTTCGATGTCTGGCAAAAACCGGTGCGCATCCTGCCAGTTCACAAGATATGGATAGCATGGCGTGCATGGCGCTATGAAAAAAAAGCTGCCAAAAAGCAACTGCCGCTGCGGCTGGACTTCTGAGCTTTCATCTATGATTGCCGTAATCGGTGGGGGCGTTGCAGGGCTGACAGCGGCCATTCGCCTGGCCGAGCAGGGAAAAGCAGTACACCTGTTTGAAGCCGCTCCGGAACTGGGGGGGCGCACCCGCTCATTTTTCGATAAAACCACCGGCCAGTACTGTGATAACGGTCCGCATTTGATGATCGGCGCCTACAGCGCCACCCGCAGACTGCTGGAGGATTGCCATGCGGCGCAGAACGTCCACTGGCAGGAACATCTGAACCTGCCGCTCTGGGATGCCGAACGCGGTCATTTCCAGCTGCGCACCGTACCCTGGCTGCCTTTTCCACTGGCACTGATGCTGGGCCTGATCCGATTGCCGGCACATCAGCATGCTTCTGCGCTGGCCCTGATTAAACTATCCCGAAGAACCAGCCTGACGAGCGGGCAAACGGTAAAAGAGTGGCTTGAGCCACTGAATATTCCACCGCTATTGCAACAGGACATGCTGGAACCCCTTTGTCTGGGAACCATGAACGAGTACCCCGACACAGCCCCGGCAGCCAGCTTCCGGTACGTATTGGACGAGAGCTTCTCCAGCCATAAATCGGCCTGTCTGGGCTGGTTCAGGCTCCCGTTATCCGAGGCCCTGATCGAGCCCTTAAGAATCAAAGCGGGGAAACTCGGTGTCTCCATCCACGTCGGCAACCGCATCCGTCATACACAGACATCCGCCAGCGGCATTCAACTCAATGCCGGCGACATGAAATTTCAGCACCTGATCGTAACCACACCGATCTGGGCCAGCGGACAGATCACGGGGCTGGGAATGCAGCAGGCAGAGGTGGAAACACGCCCCATCACCAATCTGCATCTGTGGTATGACGAACCCGTAAACCTGGGCAGCCCGTCCGGCCAGCCGCTGCTCGGCGGCATCGGAACTCTTGGACAGTGGTTCTTTGATATTTCGTCCCAAATGGATGAGCACAGCGATCTGCAGCATATTGCTATAGTCATCAGTGCTGATCCACTGGACTGCAGGGACTCCGGCTGGATGGATGTCGTGACCCGTGAACTGGCTGAAATCAGCGGCCAGCCCCATGCCCTGCATCCCGTCCATCGAAGGGTCATTCAGGAACGACGGGCTACCGTGCTGGCCCGCAGCCGTACGCATGATTCAGCGCGGCACCCTGCATGGCTGATTGATGCCTCGGAATGGCCTCAGCCCGGTGAGTTGCCTGCTACCATTGAAGCTGCCGTGCGGCGGGGCGAACAGGCGGCCCGAATGTGCATAATGTCACAGAAATGACTTGCTTTATCCACCAGCCACTACGTTTAGACCTCATGGAAACCATATAGCCTGCATCACTTCATTTTTCATATGGCTAATATCCTGTAACTATATGACTTTATTCGCTTTCCTGCGATGCCTATATTTTAGGCGGAAGCGTAATGACATCAGCGCAGCCTTACAATTCACCCCGATTGCCCCATTCATCCACACAGTTATCCACATATTCTGTGGATAGCTTGCGAAGTCCTTATCAGCAAAGGGGCTGACCATAATCCGGCGGTTGAATAACGCACTACAGGCAGGCTCATTGCACATGAAGACTTGAACTCATCCCCACCTGTTTTATCATCTCCTGATCATGTCCGACAACAACCCTGACACACTCCGAAACTACGGCTTTGCTGACCGGCTCATTGGTGAGCTTGACCGAGCCTTGAACAATATCTTCTGCCGCCAGCAAAGTTCGCGTCCCTATCCCCCGGAAGCGGCTGAAGTGAGTCGCGATGAAAGCATGGGGGCCGAACAGAAGCGTCTGGCCGCAGGCCTGATGCGCGTCAATCATGCCGGAGAAATGGCAGCCCAGGCGTTGTATCAGGGGCAAAGCCTGACAGCGCGTGATCCTGAACTGGCGGACAAACTGAAGCATGCTTCGATTGAAGAAAGCGATCATTTGAACTGGTGCAGGAACCGTCTGGATGAGCTTGACGCCAAACCATCCCTGTTCGATCCATTCTGGTATGCCGGCTCGTTTGCCATCGGCATGGCCGCAGGCATTGCAGGCGACCGATGGAATCTGGGCTTCCTGGCCGAAACCGAACATCAGGTGGTTCGCCATCTGGACAGTCATCTTGCCCGCTTGCCGGAAAATGACAGCCGCAGCCGGGCGATTGTTGAACAGATGAAGGTTGATGAGCAGGGACACGCCGAGTTGGCCGAGGATCTTGGCGCGGCCAAGCTTCCAGATGTCATCCTCAGTTGCATGAAGCTGACATCAAAGGTGATGACTGCTGTTGCAGAGAAGCTTTAAAGCAATAAAAACGGGGGCGTCAGGCCCCCGTTTTTATTTTAGACCGTTCAAGTCGGACGGTGTAATCAGGCAGCCTTGCGTGTTAAATGATCACGCATGTACTGAGTCATCAGCTTCAGACGTCCCGGCGTAACCACCTGGCCGGTCTGCTCATTCGGTCGTTTGACAAAAATGGCATCCGCACCTCGAATTTCCACTGTCGTTGCCGAGGCAGATGCTTCACCTTCAACCTCGGTAATCGCTTTCAGATAATCATTGATGATGTTTTCTGCATGTTTCATAACATACCTCCTGTTCATCTTGATGGAGCCAGTTTAGCCATCAGCTGTGACAAAACTGTGACCTGAAACATCATCGCTTCAGGCCGTGTCGATTTGTCACACGATGCTTCTTCTCCATATATCGTGATTGATGACGAAATATTCAATACCCTCGACTGTTTGAAGGCTGGCCGATGACGCTCGCACACATCACTGCTAGGCTTGTCCGACTTATTTTTCGCGAGGTATAAGATTCATGGCAGGACATAATAAATGGTCCAGTATCAAACACAAAAAAGCGGCTGTTGATGCAAAGCGCGGCAAGGTTTTTACCCGCTATATCCGTGAAATTACCATTGCAGCCCGAACCGGCGGCGGCGATCCGGATGCCAACCCCCGCCTGCGTGCAGCTATTACCGCCGCCAAGGGCGTCAATATGCCCAAGGATAATATTGAGCGTGCGGTTGCGCGTGGCGCCGGTGGTGAAGGCGCAGATAATATGGAGGAAATCCGCTACGAAGGCTATGGACAGGGCGGCGTAGCCATTCTCGTTGACTGCGTTACGGATAATCGCAACCGCACCGTTTCCGATGTTCGCTCGGCCTTTACCAAGGGCGGCGGCAATATGGGTGAATCCGGCTGTGTAAGCTGGATGTTCCATCAGAAAGGGCAGTTTATTTTTGATCGTGAAGCAGTCGATGAAGAAAAAATTATGGATATTTCCCTGGAAGCAGGCGCCGATGATGTTGAAGACAAACCCGATGAGGGCTGCATCAAGGTGATCAGCACAGTAGCCGAATTCGGCCATGTACAGGAAGCATTCGAAGTCGCGGGACTTGAGCCTCAGGTGGCTGAAATCTCATGGATTCCTGAAAACACCATCGCCGTGGAAGGGGAAGCAGCTGAAAAACTTCTGGCTCTGCTCGAAAGACTGGAAGATCTGGATGACGTACAGAATGTCTATTCAAACTACGACATTTCAGAAGAGGAACTTGAGCGCACAGCCGGATAACCGGATATGACTGGCGTCGTACGTTTACTCGGTGTCGATCCCGGTTCGCTGAAAACCGGGGTTGGTATTATTGACGTACGAGGCAATCATTTACGTCATGTTCACCATAGCGTGATCCGCTGCGCCAAGGGCGATTTCGACACCCGCCTGCATTACCTTTTTGCGGCGCTGAAAGAGATTATTACCGAATTCCATCCCCATGCTGCAGCTATCGAGGATGTATTTGTATCCAAAAACGCCGCAGCGGCGCTGAAACTTGGTCAGGCACGCGGCGCTCTTGTTGCTGCCTGTGGTGAATGCCAGCTGCGGGTCAGCGCATATTCACCCACGCAGGTGAAGCAGACTGTGGTTGGCTTTGGACGTGCTGAAAAGCTGCAGATTCAGCATATGGTCAGGCTGCTGCTGCATCCGCCGGAGCCGCTGGCGGAAGATGCCGCCGATGCACTTGCCGTAGCCATTTGCCATGCGCATCATAGCCCCATGCTGGAACAAACAAGCGTAACGCGGAGAGAATCATGATCGGCTGGCTTAAAGGCAATATTCGCGAACTGGATCCGGCCGGGCTGTTGATACTCGACACCGGCGGCATCGGCTATGAAGTGGCTGTCAGCCTGCAGACCTTATGTAAATTCAAACAGGGCGACATGGCCGAGCTGTCCATCCATACACATGTGCGCGAGGATCAGATCACCCTGTTCGGATTCGCCGACCGCACGGAGCGCAGCATGTTTCGCAAGCTCACGACGGTATCCGGCATTGGCGCCCGCATGGCCCTGAACCTGATGTCAGGCATGTCCGCCCATGAATTGATTCAGGCCATTGAAAGCGCTGATGATGCCAGCATTGCCCGCACTCCCGGTATCGGTAAAAAAACCGCCCAGCGCCTGATTCTGGAACTGCAGGGCAAGCTCGGCGGTGAAGTCGCGGCGAATCAGCCGGCAGCGGGGCTTGCTGCAGATGTCCGTTCTGCACTGCTTAACCTCGGCTATAAGCCTGCCCAGATTGATATGGCGCTGAAGAAGATCGAAGTATCCGATTTTGAATCCATGTTCCGCTCCGCACTGAAGGTACTGGCCTGAGATGGACATGCACGAAGATACCCTCAACAGCCTCGAAGGCGATCGCCTGCTTGACGGACAGGAGAACCAGGCAGATAGCCTGGACATTGCCCTGCGCCCCAAGGTGCTGGATGAATATATCGGCCAGGAAAAGATTCGCGCCAATCTGAAGGTTTATATCCAGGCATCCATAGCACGCAATGAATCACTGGATCATGTGCTGCTTTATGGCCCGCCGGGCCTCGGCAAAACGACGCTGGCTCATATTATTGCCCATGAAATGGGAGTGAATATCCGCTCCACCTCCGGGCCGGTGATTGAAAGGCCCGGTGATCTGGCTGCCATACTCAGTAATCTTGAAGCTGGCGATGTGCTGTTTATCGACGAAATACACCGCCTCAGTCCACAGGTCGAGGAAATCCTTTACCCTGCCATGGAGGACTTCCAGCTTGATATTGTCATCGGCCAGGGACCGGCTGCCCGCTCCATCAAGATGGATATCCCGCGGTTCACGCTGATCGGCGCCACGACCCGCGCCGGACTGCTGACCAACCCCCTGCGTGACCGTTTCGGGGTGATTGAACGACTGGAATTCTATTCGCATGAGGAACTGGGCCGTATTGTTGGTCGCTCGGCCAAACTTCTGGATATTCATGCTGCTGCCGACGGGGCGGTTGAAATCGCCAGGCGTTCGCGCGGCACCCCCCGCATTGCCAACCGGCTGTTGCGACGGGTACGTGATTTTGCCGAAGTCGAGCATGATGGCAAAATCAGCTCCAGGGTGGCCGATGCGTCATTATTGCGACTGGAAGTCGACCAGCTGGGGCTGGATCAAATGGACCGGAAATTACTGGCTGTGATGATCGATAAATACAATGGCGGCCCGGTGGGAATTGATACACTGGCTGCCTCGATTTCCGAAGAACGGGACACCATTGAGGATGTACTTGAGCCCTACCTCCTTCAGGAAGGGCTCATCACCCGCACACCGCGTGGCCGCACGGCAACACCGCTGGCATACGCGCATATGCAGCGTGAATTGCCTGGCAGTGGACAGCAGGAAAAACTATTATGACAGGCATGACACTCAGCCTTGCGGTACGCGTTTATTATGAGGACACGGATCATGGTGGCGTGGTCTATCATGCCAATTATCTGAAATTCCTCGAACGTTCGCGTACTGAATTCCTGCGTACACTTGGGCTTGAACTCGATGTGATAGATGAGAAATACGGCGTATTGTTCGCACTGACCGAGGCACAGGTAAAATTCAGGAAACCAGCCCGTTTTAATGATATGCTAGTGGTGGAAAGCAGCCTTGTGGCGCTCAGCGGCGCACGCATGTCGTTTCGGCAGCATATCTATCATCAATCGCGTCGCGAATTGCTCATTGAGGCACATGTTCATCTTGCCAGTATTGATCGCACCGGCAAGGTCAAACGCATGCCACACTCGGTTGCCCGAGCGCTGCGCACCCACCTTTTACCCGAGGAGCATGCATGACTCAGGATTTATCCATACTTCATCTCATTCTCGATGCCGGCATTGTCGTCAAGGCAGTACTGGTACTGCTGATTTTTCTCTCCCTTGCTTCATGGGCAATCATTTTCAACAAGTGGCGCATGTACCGTAAAAGCCGTAATGAAGCGGAAGTGTTTTCCCAGGCATTCTGGGGCGGCTCGGATATGGATACCGTGCTGGCAAGCATTCCACAGCAATATCCAAACAGCCCATTGCCCAATATCTTTCAGGCCGGTTACCGTGAATTCATGCGCCACAAGCGCGATATGACGCAAACCCAGTCGATCAATAAAATCATTGCCGCCGGAGGTCTGGATGGTATCCGCCGGGCACTCGATGCCGCTTTTTCCCGTGAAATGGATCAGCTGTCACGACATCTAGCCTTTCTGGCCACGGTCGGCTCAACCTCGCCCTTCATTGGCCTGTTCGGCACGGTCTGGGGCATCGTCAATGCCTTCCAGAGCATCGGGCTCACCCATAATACATCGCTGGCCGCTGTCGCACCGGGTATTGCCGAAGCATTGGTCGCCACCGCCTTTGGCCTGCTTGCCGCTATTCCGGCCGTGGTCGCCTATAATAAATTCACCTCGGACCTGAAACGCATGGCTGCCAATATGGAGCAGTTCTCGTCGGAATTCCTCAACATCATCGCCCGTCATATCAAGGAGTAATATTATGTGGGCAGGAAGCAGCAAATGGGAAAAGAACACCGAACCGATGGGCGAGATCAATGTCACCCCACTCGTCGATGTAATGCTGGTGTTGCTGATTATTTTCATGGTCACGGCACCGCTGCTGACCCAGGGGGTGAATATCGACCTTCCCGATGCCGCCTCGCCGCCCATGCAGCAGAATATCGAGCCACTGGTGATTTCCATTCAGGCCAGCGGTAAAATTTATCTTCAGAAACATGCCATCGACCTCAAAAAGCTTGCACCGCGCATCGCTGCCATGCGCAAGCAAAAACCGGATATCCCCGTCTTTATACGCGGCGATGCAAAAACGCCTTATGAACACGTTGCCAGGGTCATGAGTCTTCTGGAAAGTGCCGGCATCAGGAAAGTAGGCCTTGTTACCGAGCCGGGGCGCTAACAACCGGGCCGACAGGGCCGGGCTTCGCGGCCTTGACCTGCTGTTTGCCTTGCTCGTGCATGTGCTGGTGATCACGCTTATCGTCATCCTCGCTTTCTGGCAAAAGCAATATCAGAGCGAGCCGTTGAAGCGCATTGAAGTAGCCATGATCTCGGCCAAGGAACTGGCAAAATTGCAGCATCCGGCAAAAAAATCCAGGCCGCGAATGCCCGTCAAGAGCAAACCCGGGCCGAAATTAAACCCCGCTCCCAAAGCACAGGAAGCCTTTGACCCCTTCGCTCCGCTTGCCTCCAGCACGGATCGTAAAACGCCGGCCAGGGCACCGAGATCAGAGCTGGCCAACCTGGCCGGCAAACAACTCTCCAAACAGGAAATGAATCGCTATATCGTCCTTATTCAGGCCGCCGTGCAGCGGCACTGGAAGGTTCCGGCAAGCCTCAGCCACATCAGCGACCCACTGGTGGAAATGCGCCTGCAGCCGGATGGTTCGGTGGCATCGGTCAAACTGCTGGAAAGCTCAGGCAGCCAGACGCTGGATAATTCGCTGATTCGCGCCATCCATGCGGCAGCTCCCTTTCAGCTGCCCCGTAAACAGTTCGAGTTTTTCCGCATTAACCGCATTCGTTTCCATCCATTGAAATAGTCCGCCTTGTGTCTCCAGCATTGACAGGATAGAAAGCCGCCATGCAAAAATTCATCCTCCTGATCCTTGCCCTGATGCCCTGCCAATCACTGCAGGCAGCCGATTTCGACATCTATCAATCCAGCTACGAGCCGCTGAAGCTTGCCTTGCAGGTAAGCGCCGATGAGACGCTGAACAGTGAACAGCGCATGTTTTACCATGTCATCGCCCATGACCTGAATTCAAGTCAGTCCTTCAAGGCTATGGATCCGCTGGCTTTTCTGGTTACGGCGGAGGAAAGCTGGCGTTCGCTGGAATACGGCGACTGGCGCATCATCGGCTCAGACATTCTGGCCATGTGCCAGTTGCATGCCGTTGAGAATGGCTGGCAGGCCGAATTGCAGGTGCATGATCCGTTCCGCGAAAAGAAACTGATCTCCAGGCATATCGAAGCGCCCGCAAGCGAGTTGCGAACGCTGGCTCACCGGGTTGCCGATCAGATCTACACGGCAACGCTCGGCATGCCGGGATATTTCACCAGTCATATTCTTTATGTAACCAAACATGGTCAGTATTCGGATCTGATGTATATCGACCAGGATGGCGGTAACCAGCAAATCATCGCCAAGAATTTTACACTGTTGCTGTCACCTGACTGGTCACCCGATGGCAGGCAGGTGGCGTTGAACACCTATGTCGGCAATCACCCGAGATTGGAATTTTTCGATCTTCGTTCAGGAGGCCGTCGGGCATTTGGTGATTTCAAAGGCCTGAACAGTACCCCGGAATTCTCCCCGGATGGACGTTATGTGGCCGCCACACTGTCGTATACCGGCAATACCGATATTCACATCTACGATATCAAAACGCAGAAATGGCGGGTTCTCACCCACTATCGCGGCATTGATACCACACCTACATGGTCACCGGACAGTAAAGAAATTGCTTTTGTCAGCAACCGCAGCGGCCACCCGCAGGTGTATCGCAAAGCGCTGTCAGGCGGCAAAGCCGTGCTGGTCAGCACCCAGGGCAATTACAACACCTCGCCCAGCTGGTCCCCGACGGGTGAGCGCATTGCCATGATTTCCAAAAAGGACTGGGCCTATGCCGTTGCCACCGTGCGTACCGATGGTAGCGATATCCGTTATCTGGCAACCGGCCAGCGGGTGGAATCCCCCGCCTGGGCGCCGAACGGGCAAATGCTGCTGTATGCAGCGGAAGAACACGGCATCCGGCGCATTTACCGGGTTCCCAGCTGGGGCGGCAAGCCGGAAACCATCACCTCGCCGGCTGTTGATGCATCTGATGCGGCATGGTCGCGCCACTGAGCCTGTACGCCGGTCACACAACAAACTTGCAAATCGATTCAAGGTTGACTACAAATAGCCTAATGTCACTATTCGTTACCTACAACGAACCCTGAGGGAGGAAGTATGAATTCACATCGTTCAATTAAACTGGCAATGGTAGCCTTGGCTTCGGCCGGCCTGTTGTTTGCCGGTTGTGCCAAGAAAGAAACCGTCTCCGCCGAGCCGGCCAAGCCGGCCCAGAAAGTCCAGCCCGTTAAAGCATCGGCAAGCAAGCCATCCACAAACTCGGTGTATTTTGCCTTTGACAGCGCTGAACTTGATGCCTCTGCTCAGGCAACCTTGGATGGCTATGCCGCATGGCTGAATGACAACAGCAACAGCATCAAGATCGAGGGCAACTGCGATCAGCGCGGCAGCCGCGAATATAACCTTGCGCTGGGTCAGGAACGTGCTGACAGCGTGAAAAGCTATCTGAGCGCACGTGGTGTAAGCAGCAGCCGCATCGACACCGTATCTTTCGGTGAAGAGCGTCCTGCCTGCAACGGAACAGGTGAAGCATGCTGGGCTCAGAACCGACATGCGGACATTGTCACTCGCTAAACATCACTGCTTGAATCAATTGAGACGGTCACCGGTTTATCCGGTGGCCGTTCTTGTCTTATGCGCCGGCTTTCTGGGTGCGTGCAGTTCAACCAAGCCCCCCGTCGGAACAACCGCCCAGCAACACCCCCCCCTGCCCCAGGCTGCTGAGCATCAGTCGCAGGCCGATATACATGCTCTTTCTGAGCGCGTCGAAACGCTGGAAAGAAAGCTACATACCCAGCAGGCCCAGATTAATGCTCTTTCAGCGTCCCTTGAAGACATAAAAAAACACCGCCGGACAAGCCATGCAACAAAAGCCTCATCAACCGCAAACACGTCAAGACCAGTAAACATCACACCCATCCAGGCCCCGAAGCTGCCGGAGTCTGCAAGCGTGCCGGAAGCGGCACAGCGTGCAGAAGCCGAAAAAAATGCCTATACATCCGCCTATCTGGCACTGAAGAGCGGTCGCCATGAGGAGGCCAGCAAAGCATTCAAGGAACAGCTGAAAGCCTTTCCGGAAGGTGAATACACAGATCAGGCATGGTACTGGCTGGGCGAAAGCCAGTATGCCCAGCAGCTGCAAAAACCCGCTATCGCATCATTCAAACAGGTCATCGACAAATTTCCTGCCAGTGTCAAACATGCAGCCGCCCTGCTCAGGCTCGGGCAAATCTACCAATCCACACAGCAGCCAAAACTGGCAAGCCGTTATTTCAACCGCCTGATCAAGGAACATGCCGACAGCACGGCTGCCGAGCAGGCGCGTTCGGCGCTGGCCGGCATGCACAACAAGCCTTCCATGCAGGAGAAATAATCATTTCCGATTCTTCTCAATATGATTCTTCCAACCGGCTACGTATTCATGAGATTTATCAAAGCATTCAGGGTGAAAGCACGCTGGCCGGCATACGCTGTACCTTTGTGCGTCTGGCCGGCTGCCCGTTAAACTGCAGCTATTGCGATACACCCCAGGCTATCCCGCTCGACAGCGGAACGTGGATGAATATCCCGGATATTATTGCCACAGTCAGGGAATACGGAAACCCTCTGATACTGGTCACAGGCGGAGAGCCGCTGGCTCAGCGGAATTGTATCCCTTTGCTTGAATATCTGGCCGGACTGGGTGCAGTGATCCAGTTGGAAACATCGGGAGCCCTGAGCATTGAGAAGGTTCACCCCGCCGTGCACCGTATCATGGATATCAAAACACCCGACAGCGGCGAATGCCAGCGCAACAGGCTTGCCAACCTGCCCCTGCTGAAGGCGGGTGATGAGCTGAAGTTTGTCATCTGTAGCCGTGCTGATTACGAATGGAGCCGTGATTTTATTAGCGAACATGCGCTGGAATCCTCCGGGGTTCCGCTGCTGTTTTCTGCGGCATGGCAGCAGGTGGACAACCGGAATTTAAGCCGGTGGATACTGGAGGACCGGTTGCCAGTGCGCATGCAGGTGCAACTGCATAAGATTATCTGGGGTGCGGAGGCTATAGGTGTCTGATATGAACTCTGCAATCCGTGCAGTCGTATTATTGTCCGGCGGACTGGACTCCAGCACCGCACTGGCCTGGGCTATTCACCGCCAGGGATGGATATGCCATACGGTGGCTTTTGACTATGGCCAGCGCCATCGTATTGAGCTTGAAGCTTCGGCCAATATTGCCAGAGCGCTTGGGGTGGCAAGTCATCAGGTCATCAGGGTGGATCTGCGCAGTATCGGTCATTCGGCCCTGACCTCGGATATGCCGGTTCCCAAGGATGAAGCCGAGGCACAGGGTATCCCAAGCACCTACGTGCCAGCTCGGAACCTCATTTTCCTGTCACTGGCTACGGCTGTAGCCGAAACAGTGGCGGCGACCCGTCTGGTGATCGGCGCCAATGTGGTTGATTATTCAGGCTACCCCGATTGCCGGCAGGAGTTTCTTGATGCCTTTGTACGCACAGCCAACCTTGGAACCAAAGCCGGCAGTGAGGGTAACAGCCTGCACATCGCCGCCCCCCTGATTACACTCGGAAAATCGGAGATTATTGAGCTGGGACTGGAGCTTGGCCTGGATTATGCCCTGACCCGTTCCTGCTATGACCCCCTCCCCAATGGCAAGCCCTGCGGCCACTGTGATTCATGCTATTACCGCCGCCAGGGGTTCAGGGAACTGGGCAAAACCGACCCGCTGCCCTATCCCGAAAATATCTCCTGACTTCTCAAGCGCTGCATTAACATTTAGACTATCGGCAGGGAAAAGGGTGGAGTGGAAGATCAACAGGAGGTTGTCCTTTGCTGCGAGCTGCTCGTCGCCCGATATGTTTTTCCCTGTGTATACTTGCATATCTGTTACAGCTCTCCGTTGCTGAAGCCTCGGATGCAGGCCCCTCCGACTCAACCAAACAGCAAAACCTGTCGGCCTGGCTGCTGCCCAAGCCATCATTCCCCAGTCATAACCCATACAGCAAAAGCAAGGTGGAACTGGGCAAAATTCTTTTTTTCGATCCCCGCCTGAGTCACAGCAAGTATATTTCCTGCGTCAGCTGTCATAACCCCGCTCTGGCCTGGGCGGATGGTGCAGAGCGCTCCGAACTGGCGGGACTGTACGCCATGCCCCGGCACACGCCTTCACTGATCAACATCGCCTATCGCAAGAACTTTTTCTGGGATGGCCGGACGGCAAGTCTCGAGCATGCAATCGACGAACATCTGCAGGCTATTTACCGCGACAGCCATGAACTTATTGAAGAAATCGCTGAAATTCCGGGATACAGGGCCCGCTTCTCTGATGCCTTTGGCAGCAAACCGGTGTCACTGAGGACCATTTCAGCATCACTGGCCACCTATCTGCGCACCATTGTGCAGCGCAACACACCTTTTGACCGCTGGATTCAGGGGGATGCAGCAGCCATGTCGAAGCAGGCGCAACGCGGTTTCAATCTGTTCACAGGCAAGGCCCGCTGTATCACATGCCATGCGCCACCCACATTCAGCGACAATAAATTTCATCAGAGTCACCTGAACAGCATTGATCCGGGCCGGTATGAAATAAGCCACCATAAAGCCGACCGTAATGCTTTCCGCACCCCGCCCCTGCGTCAGGTTTCGATGACAGCCCCCTATATGCATGCCGGCCAGAAGCCGACACTGCGTTCAGTGATCCGGTATTATAATGCAGGTGATATACACCAGAGCTCTGCTCAAATGAAGCCGGCGCTGGGACTGAATAAACAGGAACTGCGCGACATCGAGGCATTCCTGAATGCCCTGACCGGAGACATGCAACCGCCCACCACCATACCGATTCTTCCAACTCGCTCACGTTAGTCCGGAAGCGGGCATTTTTTCGCCCTGACTACCGCTGCTCCAGCGCTGCGGCAACGGCCTCATGAACCACCTTCCCGGCGCGCACATTGACCCCGCGGGCCAGAGGCGGACATGCTGCCAGAGCCTCATCCAGCCCCTGACCGGCCAGTCTCAGAACATAGGGAAATGTTGCGGCGGCAAGTGCCTCGGTGCTGGTTGCCGGAACCGCTGCGGGCAGATTCGGCAGACAGCAATGCAGCACCCCCTGCTCGACATAAACCGGCTCATCAAATGTGGTCGGTCTGCTTGTTTCACTGATACCGCCCTGATCAATGGCGACATCGACAAACACAGCCCGTGCCTGCATCAGGCCTATTTCATCACGGCTCAGCAGGCGCGGCGCACGGGCTCCCGGAATCAGTGCCGCACCGATCAATAATTCACATTCAGGCAGCAGACCGGTTAATGTGTCATGAGTATAGGCCAGCACCTTGATATCGGGAAACATGTCCCTCAATTCAATAAGCCGCTGTTCATCTGCTTCCAGCACAATCACCCTTGCCCCGAGGCCGTTTGCCACACCAGCCGCATGCCGGCCGACATTGCCGCCACCGAGAATCAATACCGTACAGGGGGACACATGAGCAATGCCGCCGGGCAACCAGCCCATACCGGGAAAAGCCGTCGCATTCTCTTTCTGTAAAAAATGGGCACCAAGCTGCACAGCCACGCGACCGGCCACCTGGCTCATCGGCGCCAGCAGGGGCAGGCTGCCATCATCGGCCTGCACGGTTTCATAGCCAATGGCGCACAGCCCCTGCCTGACCAGCTCACGTGCCAGCTGAGGTTCTGCCGCCAGATGCAGATAGGTAAGCAATAACATATCTGCGCGGAGAAAAGGATATTCCCCCGGTAACGGTTCTTTAACCTTGACGATGAATTCAGCCTGCCATGCATCAGCAGCGGTTTCGACGATATGAGCACCGGCCGCAGCATAGGCCGTATCGGAAAAGCCGGAGTCCTGTCCGGCATGCTGCTGAACAAGGATTTCATGACCATGCCCGGCAAGCTCCCGCACACCATCCGGCGTCATGGAAACCCGATGTTCCCTGTTCTTTATTTCCCTGGGTACGCCAACTCGCATGTCCGCCTCTTCAGGTCAGAGCATCGTAAAGCCCGACTATGAACAGTGTAGCAGAAGAAGGGCATGCCAGGATAAGAATCAGTAAGGCACGAAAGGCCTAGGAGCTGGCGTTACGACGTTCCTTACGGGCGCGGATGCGTTCTTTCTTGTCATCCACAGCATGTGCATCGCGTGGTTTGCGCGGCAAGGAGCGGTAAATTTCCACTCGCTCATCCTCCTTCAATACCTGATCACCCTTAACCAGTTTGGCAAAGATACCGAGTTTATTGACGTTCAGATCAATATCGGGATGGGCTTCAGGCAGGCCGCTCATCTGTACAGCCTCAGCCGCCGTTGTCCCTTCCGGCACATCCAGCTGCTCGAGATACTGTTCATGCGGCAAGGCATAGATAACCCAGACACGCATTAGCGGCTCAACATGGTCACAGCGCGTTTCTCAAAGGCATGCACCATGGATTTACAGGCACTGGCGAAGACAGGTGAAGCAATCATGTCCATCATCATACTGCGAAATTCGAATTCAATCGAGAAATGAACCTTGCACTGGTTTTCACCCTGCTCATCAAACGTCCAGACGCTTTCCAGAAACCTGAACGGCCCTTCCAGAAGGCGAATCTCAACCAGCTTGCCGGGCACATAGCGATCCACGGTCTGAAAACTGTGATGCACACCGGCCAGATCAGCCACGAGTTCCGCGGTCAGTTCTCCATCCTGCTGAGTCAGCACCCGGGACTCAGCCACCCATGGCAAAAACTCGGCATAGGCATCAATATCCAGCACAACATCGTACATTTTCCGGGCGGGACAGGCGATTAGCCGTGATTCCTCGAAGCTGCGCATGCCTAGCGTTTCCTGCCTTCAGCATAGGGGTTGGCACTGGCCGTAAACTGGAAGCGCAGCGGCACGCCGGTCAACCTGAAGGTCTGACGGAAAGATTGCTCCAGATAGCGGCGATAACTCGTTTTCAGAGCCTTGGGGCGGTTACAGAATATCTTGAAACTGGGCGGACATGTGCTGATCTGGGATGCATATTTCAAGCGCACCACTGCACCGTGCTCGCTGGGCGCATGCTGGGCTTCCTGAACATCCATCAGCCAGCGATTCAGCTCACCGGTACCGATCTCAAAATGGTTGCGACGGGCCGCCTTCACCGCCTCGGTCAGCAACCGCTTCACACCCTTTCCCTGCCTGGCAGTAATACGAAAAACAGGAATATCAGACATGCCGCGCATGCGGAAATTCAAACGCTCGGCGTAATAATCCCATTCCTGCTTACTTAACAGATCCAGCTTGTTCACAGCCACAATCAGTGCACAGCCCTCGTCAAAGGCCAGCTGCATGAGTCGCATATCCTGCTCGACGACACCCTCGCCGCCATCCAGCAGCATCACCGCCACGTCGGCGCGACGAAAGGCCTGCACAGCCTTCACCCGGGCCACAAATTCAATCACGTCGGAAATACGTCCATGACGTCGCTGCCCGGCCGTATCAACCAGCCGCACCACGCCATCGCCATAGGGAAGATCGGCATCAATCGCATCGCGTGTGGTGCCGGCCACCGGGCTGACGACCATGCGATCCCGGCCAAGCCATGCATTAATCAATGTGGATTTGCCGACATTCGGGCGTCCGATCACTGCCATGCTGGCGATCAGATCTGATGCCTCGGACTCGCTTTCATCAGGAACGGGAATCATGCCGTCAATGTGCGCCAGCAATGCCTTGATACCCTGCCCGTGCGCAGCAGACACGGCTTGCGGATCACCCATGCCCAAGGCATAAAATTCCATTGCTGCATCAGGTTTCTCAGCTTTATTGGCGACCAGCACCACCGGCAGGCGGTGACGGCGAAGTTTATCGGCAATGGCCGCATCGACGGGTGTCGAGCCGGCCTGGGCATCAACCACAAACATCACCACATCAGCAACGGCCAGCGCCGCCTCAACCTGGGCATCAATGGCAGGCTGCATCGCATCATGTGTGCCTTCTCCGATGCCGCCGGTATCCACCAGTACAACAGCATGCCTGTCCAGCTGACATTCGCTCTCCAGCCGATCTACGGTCACTCCCGGTCTGTCGCCGACAATGGCCTGGCGTTTACCCAGCAGACGATTGAATAATGTCGACTTGCCGACATTCGGGCGGCCGACGATGGCCACCACGGGTAAACGGGAGCGATTCGGAGTTTTCTCAGGGCTGGGGGATGCTGTCATTGGATAGGCGGCTGCTAATTCAGTAAAAACAAAGTTCCCAATGAACTCCGCACCAGAACACCCTCGGATGTCGCCACGGGGGCACGATCAACCCGCCCCGGCAACTGCACATCGGCCAGCACCTTGCCTTCACGGTTCAGGCTGTACACCTTACCCTGAGCATCCGCCACCCACAGGGCATTTCGATACAGAACCGGGCCGGTCAGTTCATCACGCGACAGCTTCTGTTTCCACAATGTTTCACCGCTGTTTGCATCAAGAGCACTCACTGCACCCGCACCATCGGCAATAAACAAGCGCTTATCCACCAGCAACTGACTGGCCTTCAGTGACAGCGTCCGGTCGATCAGGCGACTGCCATCAAGTCGGGAAAGAAATGCCAGATCACCCTGAAAAACAGGCACGGCAACCATATCTTCATCACGGCCTGACTGGCTGGCCGGAATCAATACAGGTGTCGCAACAGGCACGCGAAGCTCGCTCAATACTGCCGCACGATTATCCAGAATAAGCTGGCGTTTCCACAACAGGACACCACTGCTGGCCCTTAAGGCAACAACATCGCCATTATTGAATGCGGCGAACAACTGGCCCTGATAAACCAGGGGGGAAGGAGACAGATGCATGGATAGGCCGCCAACGGAACCGCTGTAGCTCCAGCGTTTTGTTCCCTGGCTGTCAAAGCTGTAAATGCGATTGTCTGCCGTCTGAATCACAAACCCACCATCCACAGCTACCGGTGCGGACATCAGCACCGAAGGCAGGTCCCGTTTCCATATTACGCGACCCTGCTCGATATCGAGCCCATAGATATGTCCACCGACATCGCCAACCGCCACTGTACCATCGGCCAGCTGCAAGGCGCCTGATTCACAGGCTTCCATCAGGGCAATGCGATTCACCTCATTGCCCTGTAAGTCATAGATGCGCAGTCGCCGATCCTGAGCCCCGGCAACGATGCGCTGCTGACCGTCTGAAGTCCTGACAAGGGCCGGTATACTGAAGCCGGGCGGTGAAGCCGGCCGGCGTTGATCCACGTCCACCCGCCACTGCACCTTAATGCCATCAGCCTGTTCGGCCGAATTCAGGGATGACTCGGTGGTTTTGGCCTGTTCCGAAGGTAGAGGTATCTGTTCCTCATCGTTCCACCATGATGACAGCGTCGAGCAGCCTGAAAGCATCAGAAGACCTGTCATAACAGCTATTCGGCCCATGCGAAGATCGCCGCATGGCAGCAGCTTTGTCATCAGGAGGGTTGCGCGGCCGAATTCAGGGATGAGCCGGATAACATGCTTTCAATCTTGCTCTTCAGATCGTTATCCAGCGATGGTGCATCAAGGGCCTTCTGCAAATGATCCTGCCGTGCAGCCGAATCATCACTTGCCTCCGCCAGCAGGTACTGACGCAACTGCTCATACTGGGCGCCTACCGGCGCTTCCAGTACAGCCCTGGCCGCCGCCTTGTCAGCAGCCTGCAGTTTCAGTTCAGCCAGATCCAGACGCGCCTGCCAGACCCACTCCTGCATTGAAGCAGACGCGTTGATAATCGCCTGCAAATGCGCTTCAGCATGGGCATCATCAAGGGCCGCCAGTTGCATCTCGGCCATGGTCGCATAGCTGCTGCCGGAGAAGTCACTGGCCACCTTCTGCATAAGAGCCAGCTTTTTATCGGCATCCTTTTCAACAAGTGCCTGCTGATAAACCGTCGCGGCTGAAGCCCGCTGGGTCTTGTCATGTTCGATCCACAGACCACCGCCGATCAACACCAGTACCAGTACAATCACACCGGCGATCAGAGACTGGGTGTTGGATTCCAGCCATTCGCTCAACTGAGCCGAACGCATATCGCGCTTGAGCTCCGCCATCTCCGCATCCAGAGGTGCTCCCTCGGGCTGGTTCTGCTGATTCTTTTCGGTCATGTTTTTCTCCATGTTTCTTTCAATCTGGCGGGGCATGCCGACAAAGCGGCAGAGCATGCGCAAGCTAGAAGCCGGTCAACGACTGTCAATATCGGCTGCCTGTATCTCCGCCTCGTTATTTCAATCTATTTAGGGGCTTCCTCACGGCTTTGTCGCCGCTCCAGCACAATCGACAGCACGCTTTTCACCAGCGCCGCCATCGGAATCGCAACAATCACGCCAACCACACCCCACATGGAACCGAATACAAGAATGGCCACGACAATGGCAATCGGATGCAGGTTCACCATTTCAGAGAACAGCCACGGCACCATCAGGTTGGCATCCAGTGCCTGAATCACGCCATAGGCAAGCAGGCTGTACAGCGCCATATCGGACCATCCCCACTGGAAGAATGACAACAGCACGACCGGAATGGTGACCACCGCCGCTCCGACAAACGGAATCCACACCGACAGGCCGGTCAACACACCCAGCAACAGTGCGTATTCGTGCCCCATCCACCAGTACACGAGATACATGGCGATACCCACAGCCATCGCTTCCCAGAATTTTCCGCGAATGTAATTGCCGATCTGATGGTCAAGCTCGGTCCATACACGATTCAGCAATGTGCGATTCTGCGGCAGAAACTGCTGTGCCCATACGATGATTTGCTCCTCATCCTTGAGCAGGAAGAAGACAAGCACCGGTACCAGCACCGCATATACCAGCAGGGTAATCATGCCCGGAATCGAAGCGATCGAAAATGACAGCAGTTGACCGCCCCACTCCTGCAGCTTGCCAGCCCCGGCAGCGATCAGGTTTTGCAGATAGTCCGGATTCATCCACTCGGCATGATTCATCTGCAGCTGATGCAGATTTTCCCGAATCGCCTGCACATATTGCGGCGCATGGGTTACCAGTCGGCCAATCTGCTCGGTCAGCAGCGGCAGCACGGCCAGTAGCAGGAACAGCAGTAACAGCATGGCTCCGCTGCCGGTCAGGAATATTGCCAGCAGCCTCGGCACCCGGCAGCGCCCCAGCAGATCAATAATACCATCAAGTACATAAGCCAGCGCAATAGCCAGCAGCAGCGGTGCGAGCATGGCTCCGAAGAAAATGAGAATGGAGAAAATCGCCAGCAACGACACCAGTAACATGACAAGTTCCGTATCAGCCAGCCGCAATCGTATCCATTCCCTGAGCTGGCTCATACACCCTCTCCGGCAGTTGTATCCGGTGACGACGATTTCACGCCCAGGCCAACAAGCACCACTGCCGCAGCAGCGGCCAGCATATGCAGCAGTGCGCTTATGCCATGCCACATACCGAACAGCTTGCGCTGCGGATCTTCGCGGGACACCTCGTCTATGGGCCCCATCTGCTGTTTCAAATCCGCCATCACCGGCGCCAGAGCGAATTCATTGATGGCCACCATCCCTACCACAGCGATGAGCAGCAACCAGCGCCAGCGTGTTGATCTTGTTGGTGCCGTCGCGATACGTCGCCAGAAAAAAGCCAGTGCCGCAGCAAACAGTAAAATGGCGATATTGGACAGATGAAAGATATGTCCGGCCAACATGCCCGCCTGTGCATCACTGTCGGCCCTGGCAAACAGCACCGGAACCACGACATAGCCGGGCACAACCAGCAAAGCCAGAATCATTGCCAGACACAGTCTGGATGCAGCGATGCGCATGCACTCAGCCCTCACCGGACACCCCGCAGAAAGAGGTGCTGATCACACGTATGTGATGGACTGGATTTCATATTCGCGCTCCCCGCCCGGCGCCTGTACGACAGCCACATCACCCTCTTCCTTACCGATCAGCGCCCGCGCAATCGGCGAGGTGATGGACACTTTTCCAGCCTCAATATTGGCTTCATCGACACCGACAATCTGATAGATCACTTCCGTACCCTCATTAATATCAATCAGTTCGACCGTAGCACCGAAGACAATCTTTTCCGCCGTAATCGTGGCCGGATCAATGACATGTGCACGTGCCAGCTTGTCTTCCACATCCTTGATGCGGCCCTCATTCAGCCCCTGCTCTTCCTTGGCTGCATGGTATTCAGCGTTTTCCGACAAATCACCGTGCGCGCGCGCCTCTTCAATAGCAGCAACAATGCCATGCCGCTTTTCGCCTTTCAGGTAATCCAGCTCCTGACGCAGCTTTTCCATACCCTCTTTGGTCATTGGAACCCGTTCCATCAATTCGCCCCCTGATTTTCTGATAACTGATGATAATCCTGAATACTACACACAGCCGTGACATCCGATTTCTCAGCAATGGATGCCACGGCTGCCAGACCACCAGCCATGGTTGTATAATAAACAATACCGCGATCCAGGGCCGCCTGACGAATAGATTTGGAATCCTCAATCGCCTGTGCGCCCTCGGTGGTATTAACAATCAACGCCACTTCATCACTCAGCAGGCGGTCAACAATATGCGGGCGCACGCCATCAATCACCTTGGCCACCTTCTCGCATGTCACTCCGGCCGCGGTCAGCGCCGCATGCGTGCCGCCTGTAGCCAGCACTTCAAAGCCAGCCTGGGTTAACATCCGGCCCAGCTCAACCGCCTGCCCCTTGTCGGCATCACGGACGGATACAAAGGCGCGGCCGGATTCCGGCAGACACTGGCCGCCGCCCAACTGGGCCTTGGAAAAAGCTGCAGGGAATGCTGTAGCAATGCCCATCACCTCACCGGTTGATTTCATTTCCGGTGAAAGCAGTGGATCAACGCCCCGGAACTTCACAAACGGGAATACCGCTTCCTTGACGGCCCGGTAGGCCGTCGGCTGTGGAATATCCCGGACACCCTGCTCATCCAGGCTCTGACCGGCCATGATGCGCGCCGCAATCTTGGCCAGCGGCCTGCCGGTCGCCTTGGATACGAACGGCACTGTACGCGAAGCACGCGGATTCACTTCCAGCACATAGATCGTCTCGCCCTGAATGGCGAACTGAATATTCATCAATCCCTTAACATTCAGGGCCATGCCCAGCGCCTCGGTCTGACGACGGACCTCGGCAACAATAACCTCCGGAATCGAATGCGGCGGCAGACAACAGGCTGAATCACCCGAATGCACACCGGCTTCCTCGATATGCTCCATAATGCCACCAATCACCACGCGCGAACCGTCGGCCAGCGCATCGACATCCATTTCAATCGCACAATTCAGGAACCGGTCAAGCAGCACCGGGTGATCCGGACTGACCGAAACCGCCTCACGCATATACTTCAGAAGACCCGCCTCATCGTGCACGATCTGCATGGCGCGGCCGCCAAGCACATACGATGGACGAACCACCACCGGATAACCAATGCTGCGGGCAACAGACAGCGCCTCATCGACCGAACGGGCCGTACCGTTCTCCGGCTGCAGCAGTTTCAAATCATGCAGCAGCTGCTGGAAACGCTCGCGGTCTTCAGCCAGGTCAATCATATCCGGGCTGGTACCGATAATCGGTACACCGACAGCTTCCAGCGATTCAGCCAGCTTCAACGGCGTCTGGCCGCCAAACTGGACGATCACGCCATACGGCTTCTCCCCCTCGACAATAGCCATCGCATCCTCGAAGGTCAGCGGCTCAAAATACAGGCGATCGGAGGTATCGTAGTCGGTGGACACGGTTTCCGGGTTACAGTTCACCATGATGGTTTCATAGCCATCCTCGGACAGTGCAAAAGCCGCATGCACGCAGCAGTAATCGAATTCGATACCCTGGCCGATACGGTTCGGGCCGCCGCCGAGCACCATAATCTTCTTTTTATCGCTGGGCCGCGCCTCACATTCGTCCTCATAAGTGGAATACAGATACGGGGTATGCGCCTCAAATTCGGCCGCACAGGTATCCACGCGCTTGAACACGGGTATGATGCCAAGTCCGGAGCGTGCCTGCCGAACCTCATGCTCTGCACATCCCAGCAGCCGGGCCAGACGCAAATCGGACAGTCCCTCGCGCTTGGCCGTACGCCAGTCATCGGCGGTCAGATCACCGACCGTGCGACCAGACAGGGATTTTTCCAGTTGAATCACCGTATTGATCTCACGCAAAAACCATGGATCAATGCAGGTGACATCAAACACACGCTTTTCGCCCCAGCCTGCCTCCTCACCCAGACGCAGCGCCTCACCCACCCACCAGAGCCGTTCGGCGCCGGGTACGGCAAGCTTCTCTTGCAGGAATACATCAACATCGGCATCCTCGGGCAGTTCGAAATCAAAGCCGTTGGTGCCGGTCTCCAGACCGCGCATGGCCTTGCCAAGCGATTCGGTGAACGAGCGCCCGATCGCCATCACCTCACCCACGGATTTCATCTGCGTGGTCAGGCGGTGGTCAGCACCGGGAAATTTTTCAAAGGCAAATCGGGGCAGCTTGGTCACGACATAGTCGATCGTCGGCTCAAAAGCAGCAAAGGTTTCGCCGGTAATATCATTGCGGATTTCATCCAGCGAATAGCCGACAGCGAGCTTGGCAGCAATCTTGGCAATCGGGAATCCGGTCGCCTTGGAGGCCAGGGCAGATGATCTGGACACGCGCGGATTCATTTCGATGACGATCAGACGCCCGTCATCCGGGTTGACTGCGAACTGCACATTGGAACCGCCGGTTTCCACTCCGATCTCGCGCAGGATCGCGATTGAGGCATCGCGCATGCGCTGATATTCCTTGTCGGTCATGGTCTGAGCCGGGGCAACAGTGATCGAATCACCGGTATGCACGCCCATCGGATCAAGATTCTCGATTGAGCAGATGATGACGCAGTTATCATTGTGATCGCGCATCACCTCCATTTCGTATTCTTTCCAGCCGATGATGGATTCTTCGATCAGGATCTCATCGGTTGGACTGGCATCAAGACCGGAAGCGGCAATCTGATCAAACTCATCCGGGTTATAGGCGATGCCGCCGCCGGAGCCCCCGAGGGTGAAACTCGGACGAATAATAATCGGATAGCCGATCTCGCCGGCCAGCATACGCGCCTCTTCCATGGAGTGGGCAAAGCCGCCACGCGCCATTTCCAGACCAATATGATCCATGGCCCGCTTGAACATCTCGCGATCCTCGGCTTTATCGATGGCCTCGGGCTGCGCGCCGATCAGCCTGACATTGAACTTATCCAGGATGCCGTGCTTGTTCAGCGACAGGGCGGTATTCAGTGCTGTCTGGCCGCCCATGGTTGGCAGAATGGCATCGGGGCGTTCCTTCTCGATGATTTTCGCCACCACTTCCCAGGTGACCGGTTCGATATAGGTTGCATCAGCGAACTCGGGGTCGGTCATGATGGTGGCCGGGTTGGAGTTCACCAGAATCACCCGATAGCCCTCTTCCTTCAGTGCCTTGCATGCCTGTACACCCGAGTAATCGAATTCACATGCCTGCCCGATAACAATCGGCCCGGCTCCAAGAATCATAATGGATTGAATATCGTCATGACGCGGCATACGGCAGGCTACTCCTTGAGGAAGCTGAAGCTCTGGCTTCGCTTTCCGGACACAGAAAACGGGTAAGCACAGCACTCACCCGTTATTCCCCCAACCCTAACGCAGGCGAAGGCAGGGGAAAAGATGCGAGATGACCTGCAGATATTCCGTAATGTTGCACGGCACATATCGGACTACTGAATATGCTGACCATCACACGAATATCAGCCTTGTTTTTCCTGCTCTGGACAGGTTTGTCGGCCTTCACGCTGACTCCGTCGCTGGTTCCCGAGGATGAGATCATCTCGGGCGGGCCGGGCAAGGATGGCATCCCGGCACTGACCTTTCCGAGACATGAGCCTTCCAAGTCCGGTGATATATGGCTAAAACCCGACGATCTGGTGATTGGCATCCATTTAAATCAGAAAGCGCGCGCCTATCCCGTTCGTATCCTCAACTGGCATGAGATCGTCAACGACCGCATCGGCGATCATGCCTTCGTCATCACCTACTGCCCGCTATGTGGCAGCGCCCTGGCTTTTGATACTGCGGATCGTTTCGGTGTATCAGGGCTGTTGTATCAGTCCGACGTACTTCTTTACGATCACCGAACTGAATCCCTCTGGTCGCAGTTGAGGATGCAGGCCGTGGCCAGAAAACGTGCCGGCGAAAAGCTCAAACCGATACCCGTCGAACATACGAGCTGGCAGGAATGGAAATCCCGCCATCCGGATACGCTTGTACTTTCCCGGCATACCGGCTTTCCGCGCAATTATGATCGCAATCCTTATGCAGGCTATGAATCCACCCCCGCCACATATTTCCCGGTCGGCAACCGCGATCATCGCCTGCCTGCCAAGGCCTGGGTGGTCGGCCTGAGCCTGAACGGTAAACACAAGGCATGGCCGCTGGCTGCGCTCAGGCGTACGGGCAGCCATAGTGAGCCATGGCAGGGCCGGACACTTCATTTCCAGGTGAGCGGTGAAGGCGTGCGTATATCGGACCATGAAACCGGCCAGGCATTACCCGCTATCCGCTTATACTGGTTTGCCTGGAGTGCCTTCCACCCGGACAGCGCATTGGGGCAGTAAGCAAAACCGCCGGCATTCCATTTTGTGCATCTGGCGAAAACCTGTTCAGGCAGCGTAATAAATGCAGCAGTCAGTCCGACTGATCCAGACCTCGATATGTATAAGGAGGATATGCCATGAAAAAACTGATCGCGCCTGTATTGTTTTTTCCTGGGCGGGCTCAAAATAGAAGTGCAACACTTTACGGAGGTAAAGTGTTGCGATGGGAAAGAGCTATAGTCACTTGAATAGTAGCGAGCGTGCCGTGATCCAACTTGGTCTGGAGCAAGGCTGTTCGCTGAGG
>JAJRTF010000088.1 GCA_021545585.1 Zetaproteobacteria bacterium | reverse complement strand
GCCAGCATAAGCTGCTGCTCAGCATGGGCAGCAGATGGAAGGCTGTGACCAGCAGCAGCCCCCAGCCGGCGGCAGTGAGTGCGGCAGTGATTTCGCCAATGCCTTGCCATATCACCAGAGCAATCAGAGCGGTGAGACCGCATATCAAACCGAGTCGGGTGCCTGTTTTTATTGTCATATCAGGTCAGTCCTCAACATGCTGCATGCATTACACACAGTAACCATGTTGCTGGAACCAGGCTACGGCATCTTCAAGTGCTGCCTGGGCCGGGCGCGGGGCATAACCCAGTTGGCGCTGCGCCTTGCCGGATGAAAAATACATGCATTTTCGGGTCATGCGCACACCGTCCACGGCAATCAGCGGTTGTGATGCATCGCTTAGCCTTGCCGCCACTTCGCAACACCAGGCCAGCGGCAGTACGCCGTAATACGGCATGCGAATGCGCGGCGGTTTACGTCCGGCCAGGGTGGCGACCCGGGCCAGTATTTCTCTGAGCGGCAGGTTTTCGCCGCCCAGAATATAACGTTCGCCGGGCTCCCCTTTTTCGAAGGCCAGCCAATGACCTTCGGCCACATCATCGACATGCACGATATTCAATCCGGTATCAATATAACCGGGCATGCGTCCGCGTATGGTATCGAGCACCATCTGGCCGGTCGGGGTCGGTTTGATGTCGCGCGGGCCGACCGGGCCGGCAGGGTTGACGATGATGGCAGGTAATCCCTGATCCGCGACGAGTTGCTGAACAATCTGCTCGGCCATGAATTTGGAGCGTTTATAATGGCCAATCATATCATTTAACCCTGACGGCGTGGTTTCATCGGCGGGCGTTCCGTCGGAATGCAACCCCAGCGTGGCCACGCTGCTGGTATAGACGATGCGCGATACGCCGGCATCTGCGGCGGCTACCATAATATTGCGCGTACCATCGACATTGGCTGCATACATAGCGTCGGGATTGCGCGTCCATAAACGGTAATCGGCGGCGGCGTGAAATAATGCCGAACAGCCGGAAACAGCGTTTTGCAGCGAAGGCATATCCGTCAAATTGCCGCTAACAATCTCCACTGGCAAATCGCTGATATTGTCGCGCCGGCTGCTTTGCCGCAGCAGTACACGTACATCGTGTCCGGCCTGCAACAGCCGCCGCACAACAGCCGAGCCGACAAAGCCGGATGCGCCGGTGACAAGCGTGGTCATGTATTTATACCCAGGGCTGTATGATCTGACGCTGTTTTCCATTGCAAGAAAGCCGGAAGCACCAGCAGTGTGCAGATCAGGATGATTATGACGCCGAGCATGAGTAACTGCCCCATATCCGCCGTGCCCTGATGCGGCGAGAAAGACAGTGCACCGAAACTGCAAATGGTGGTCAGTGCACTGAGAACCACGGCTTTTGATGTGCTGCTATGCAACAGGTCATAGTGGGTATTTTGGGAACTGCTCTGCATATGCCGAAAACGCTGCACCATGTGAATGCCATTATCCACACCGATGCCCAGTAATAACGGCAGGGCGATGACATTGGCGAAATTGAACGGAATGCCAAGCGCAATGGTGCCGGCGGTGGTCAATAATGCGGCCAGCAACAGCGGCAGCAGAATCAGCAGCGTATCGACCAAGCTGCGCAACAGCAGCAACAGCAGCAGCAGAATCAGCACGAAGGCAATGGCAAAGGCGTCAATGAATGCATCAATCACAGCATTGCCGGCCTCCAGCGTAAATACCGGAGCACCGGTGGCATTCGGGGCAATCATTCTGACCTGGCTGACAAAATGGCGCAGCTTGTCAATTTCTCCGATATCGTTTTTGGGCATGACTTCAATGCGGTACAGGCCGCCATCGCTGAGCCATCGCTGTCTTAAACTGGCGGGAATGTTACCCATGTTCACTGGCGTGGCTGCAAGGGTGGTTTGCAGCAGCTCCAGCGTGCCCGGCAATGTGCCGAGTAAATCGTTCGTCAGTCCCGACAGGCTGGTGTTTTGCTCATCTACCGACTGGCCGGCCAGCTGGCGCGAGAATAATTGCAGGGTTTGATGCAGCTGTCTGAGTGCGTGCAGTTGCTTTGCTGCGGCGGTATCCGGACTGGCATCGGCGATATAACGGTTCAGGGCGGATTCAAGTTTCCCGATGGTCAGTATTTGCTCTGAAATGGCGAGCGTAAACAGCCTGTCTGTGTCCATGTCGATGCCGAGTAACAGCGACATATCATCTATGATGGCCAGTTTTTCATCCTGATTCGACGGGATGAAGTCAAACAGGGAAACGGTTTTGTCCACCGAATCCAGTTGACCCAGCCGCTGCTGGATGGATTTGACCTGTTTTGCATCGGGCGTCAGCACCATGATACTGGAAGGCGAAATATTGTGGCTGGCGATCAAATCCCTGTAAGTTGTCACCGATTCGCTGGCCTGATTGCGCAGGTTGAGCGGATTATAATCAAATCTGGCCTGCGGCAACCAGATGGCGGCGGCCAGTGCAGCCACGAGCGCGATTATGCGTACTGCGCCTGCATGCTTTTCCAACCGGAGCATGGCTGGAAAACGCCATGATGTCGGCAGCTTGTTGTCGGCTGGTGTGTGACGCCGGGTTGGAAAAAACCTGTTCCAGATGCACAGTATGGCCGGCAGCAGCGTGAGCGTGACGACCAGGCTGATGAGCATGCCGGTGCCCGAGATGATACCGAGTTCTAATACGCCGGTGTAGTTGGTGGGAGCAAAGCAGTAAAAACCGACTGCCGTGGTGATGGTGCACAGCAATAGCGCTGTGCCGACATCGCCGGCGGCTTTACCTAAGGCAAACGGCGTTGCTTCGCCCGTTTTTTCAAGTTCGCGGCAACGCAGGCATAAGTGGATGGCGTAATCTACACCGAGGCCGATATACAATACCGCAAAGGCCACTGAAATCAGGTTCAGGTGGCCGATGGCGAGTGCGGCGAACGCAGCTGTGAATATCAGGCCGGTTATCAGGCAGAGCAGCGTGGCGATGACAAAACGAAACGAACCCAGACCGATCGTCAGCAATATGGCCACCAGCAGCAGGGCCAGCAAGGCAGCCGTGCCGGCACCGGTACTGACGCTGACCAGCTCATCATGACTTAGGGCAGCACTGCCGGTCAGGCGGACGCGAATGCCATGGTCGGCATCGAGCTGTAGTGCGGCGGCGGCATTTCTTGCCGCTTGCATGGCCGGTTTGGCAGCCAGAAAGCTGGAGAAATCCAGGCGCGGTTGCAGCAGAATGAATTGCTGCTTTTGGCTGGACATATCCCCCGCAGCATCGCCCTGCATCAGTTCCTGCCATGACAGCGGCGCATGCTGGTGATTCATCACGGCGGCAATGGCTGCGGTAATTGGCGCAACCACCGGCGTGATATCTACCGAATCCGGTCTATCTTTGGCCTCCAGTACGTCGGTCAATAACTCGAACAGGCCGCGCAAGCTCAGGTCGGTGGAGAGCCGGCCCAGAAACGGTTGCATGGTCGCCAGTTCGCTGGCGTGCTGTTCCAGTTTGTCGATGTCCTGATAGAGCAGGGCATGGCGTTCCAAAAATGCGTTGACGCGCGGTAGGTAGACGGATGCGAATAGTTGCGGTTGTTTCTCCAGTTGTGCCGCCAGTTGCTTGGCGGCATGACGCGCCTGTTCATGCGTAGCGGCATCAATGACGACGAGAATATTATTGGTGTATTGCGGGAACCCCTGTTCAAAGTGATGATAAGTCTGGCGGAATGGCAAATCGGCAGAGAGCATATCGCGGGTGCTGGTTTGAAAGCCCAGGTGATGGGTGGTGTAAGTCAGGGCGCTGGCGACAAGCAGCATGGCAATCACAAGCACCCAGTGCGCCTGCCGACATACTTTGCTCACCCACCGGCCTGGCAATGTGCGCAGTGGGAATGAGGTATCTGAGTCGTTTGTTTGCATCAGTCAGGCTGGCCCGGGGGCAGCAGGGAATCTACCCCGAGTGTTTCAGCAACCAGCGACAGGGTGGATGTCGCAGCGCTGAATTGTCGCCCCAATCTTATTAATTGAGGCCAGGATGCCGGGTGTCTCAGTAGCAAGGCCGTCATTTGGACAGGATTGATATTGCCGTAGATATCCATGGCGCTGTTGATGTACGCCGGAATGGACGTTTCTGCATCATCGGCAATGGCGCGGATGGCCATGAACGGCAACTGCGCTTTTTGCGCAACCATGGCGATGGCGGCGCTCTCCATATCCACTGCCACAGCACCGCAGGATTGAAGTAAAGCCTGTTTCTGCGCCGCTTCAGAGATGATGGTCGCACTGCCCGCCAGTGCGCCGCTGACAGGTTTCAGCCTGTCTGAAAGCTGGCGAAGCAGGTGGGCGCGCCATGCGCTGTCTGTATGCAGTGCGTCCGATGCTTCGGGCAGGATGATTTGCGGCAGTAATAGCTCTCCGGCTTGCACTTCGGGGCCCAATGCGCCCGCACAACCCCAGCTCAGGAGGGCATCTGCGCCATGCTGAATCAGA
Source organism: Zetaproteobacteria bacterium (assembly GCA_021545585.1). Taxonomy (GTDB): domain Bacteria; phylum Pseudomonadota; class Zetaproteobacteria; order Mariprofundales; family Mariprofundaceae; genus JAJRVH01. The sequence continues at coordinate 4,607 of JAJRTF010000088.1, read as the reverse complement.
TCCGAAGCCGCATTGGCAGCCTGTTTGGCACCAATACCCGAGATGCTCAGAGATACGTGTTCTGACAGCTGTTGCTGGGATGAAAGTGCATTGCTGGTATCGGTTTTCCCTGTCAGGCAACGCGCCTCTGCCGGAAGCGCAGCAATGATACCGAGCTGTTTCACGCTGGTTGGTGTTGGCGCAGTCTGCGGTAGCGGGCCAGCGCCCATAGCGGGAAATATTTATCGTAACCGTGATATTTCAGATAAAATACACGCGGGAAACCGGGCGCGGTAAATGCATCATCATGCCATAATCCGTTGCTCTGTTGGGCCGCCATTAAATAAGCAATGCCCCGTTCCACGGCGGGAGACTTTGTTTCACCGGCCGCCATCAGTCCGAGCAGCGCCCATGCGGTCTGGAACGTGGTGCTGGTACGACCCTGTCCGGCTTTTTCAGGGCTGCAATAGGTGTCGTGATCTTCGCCCCAGCCGCCGTCCTGGCGTTGCACCGATTTGAGCCAGTCGGCGGCGCGGCGCACCATGGGGTCGTCTGTAGCAATACCCACTTTTTCCAGTGCCACCAGTACCGACCATGTGCCATAAATATAATTGGTGCCCCAGCGTCCGAACCATGAGCCGTTTGCTTCCTGTTCATTGCGTAAATAGGCGATGCAGCGATCCAGTGAAGCCCGGAACGCCGGGTCATTATGCGCCATGCAGGACAGCAGAATCGCACAGCGGGCGCTTACATCGCTGCTCGGCGGATCAAGCAATGCCCCATGATCGGCAAATGGAATCTCATTGAGGTATTCGTAGGTATTATCGACATCAAACGAGGCAAAGCCGCCATTGGTGGATTGCATGCCGTGAATCCAGTTGGCAGCGCGCTGTATGGAGAACTTATAGCGCTCGTTTTGGGTTTGCTGATCAGCCTGGCACATAGGCCAGGCAACGGCGCTGGTATCATCCAGATCGGGATAATGGCTATTGCTGAACTGGAATGCCCAGCCGCCACCAGACAGGTCGGGTCGATGTATGCGCCAGTCGCCTGGTTCATCGAGCAATTGTTGCGCTTTCAGCCAGTCCAGCGCTCTGCCTGTGGCAATAGATATTCTTTCGTTGTCTGCAACCTGGACGGATTGTGAACCGGCTTCGGTATCAGTTTCCTGGAGCGCCAGCGTTGCCAGCGCCGTATCCCAGATGGGCGAGTTGCAGGGCTGGCAAAAAGCTTCGTTTTCCTTCACGACGAGCAAATCCTGCAAGGCTTTTTTGGCTGTCTGCCTGTACGTATGGTCGGCGCTGTATCCCAGAGCGTCCAGCGCTTCATAGGCATTAATCATAGCCGGAAATATAGCGCCCAGGCCTCCATCGCCATTGAGTCTTTCAATAATCCAGTTTTCTGCTTTTTTCAGGGCGTGCTTACGCATTTTCCCGGGGATGAACGGGTCGGTCAGACTGGTCAGGAATTCAAAATAGAGAAACAGGCGATTCAGACCGGATCGAGTCGGGAAATAGTGACGCCGTTTTTTTGGCAATTTGAGGATCAGTTCCGGGATATGAATCTGACGTGGATTGCGGCTGCTACGTTTTAATGTGCAGAGAACGAGCAAGGGAACCATGACAGTGCGGGACCAGTATGAAACTTTGCTCAGATGAAACGGAAACCAGCGCGGCAACAGCATAATTTCCACCGGCAAATATGGCACAGCCTGCCATGGAATCTGGCCGAATTGCGCCAGCATGATACGGGTGAACACATTACACCGTGCTGCTCCGCCCTGGTCCAGAATGGCTCGCCTCGCTTTTTGCATGTGAGGGGCATCTGGGCTGTCGCCAGCCAGTTTCAGGGCATAATACGATTTTACCGAACAACTCAGATCAATATTGCCATCAAAATAGAGCGGCCAGCCGCCACTTTTCAACTGCCGTTCCCGGATGTAGGTTGCTATTTTTACCTGCAAGGTATCATCAATTTCATCCATGTGGTGCATCATCAGAATGTATTCAGCCGAGATGGTACAATCAGCTTCCAGGTGAAAGGACCAGTAGCCCTCTTTATGCTGAATATTTAACAAGGCATCCGTCGCTGTTTCAATGGCCTTATTTAATGCGGTTCCGGCACCAGGTTTTGAAGCAATACCACGCCTGTCCGTCTGACCAGTACCTGTGTACGGTGAGGTTCCGGCTTGTCCATCATCATAACGAAACTGTGGCCTATTTTGCATGACACCACACGATAATATTCCTTTGCATGCGCTTTCTCATCCTTGTTTGTTCCGGTCAATGACTGTCTGCTTTCTACGGTAAACAATAGTATAGTCTAACAGTAAATGAAATTATTACCCATATTTCGAATCGCAGTGTTAGGTTCTGACAGTGGGTGTTCTCTTTTTGTTCTGTAATGACATGCAGGCAATCGTAAGAGCAAGTCGTATGTTTGCGACAACAAGTTTGCGAGTCGCTGCCAGCCTTAACCGTTTGCGTGGCATGTTCTGAGGAGGTTTGTATTTAGATGAGTATTCCTTTACAGCAGAAATTTCATGTAGGCCGTTATATCTTTCAGCAGAAGATACGGGGAAACAGACGCTATCCGCTGGTGTTGATGCTCGAGCCGTTGTTTCGCTGTAATCTTGCTTGCTCCGGCTGTGGAAAAATCGACTACCCTGACGAGATACTCAATCAGCGCCTTGGCGTGGAGGAAAGTCTGGCGGCAGTAGATGAATGTGGCGCACCGATTGTTTCCATTGCCGGTGGCGAACCGCTGATCCACAAGGAGATGCCGCAGATTGTCGAGGGCATTGTGGCGCGTAAAAAATATGTGTACCTGTGCACCAATGCACTGCTGTTGAAAAAGAAAATGGCCGAATATCGACCGACGCCATATTTGCCATTTGCGGATCATCTGGCTGGTTTGCGTGCTCGCCATGATGCATCTGTCTGTCAGGACGGCGTATTTGATCAGGCTGTGGAAGCGATCAACGCAGCCATTGCCAAAGGGTTCCGGGTGACCGTGAACTGCACTTTTTTTCAGGGCGAATCAGCAGAAGAGGCTGCGGACTTTTTTGATGCTGTCATGGCGCTGGGCGTGGAAGGTATAACTGTTTCGCCCGGTTTCAGCTACGAGCATGCGCCGGCGCAGGATGTATTTTTGCAGCGCACGGCGACCAAACAATTATTCAGGGATATTTTCAAATTGCAAAAACAGCGAAAGAAACAGGGTGTCCACTGGGCTTTTAACCAGTCCAGTATGTTTCTGGATTTTCTGGCCGGCAATCAGAGCTATCAATGCACGGCATGGGGTAATCCGACCCGCAATGTGTTTGGCTGGCAAAAACCCTGTTATCTGCTGGTCGATGAAGGTTATACGGACAGTTTCCAGTCACTGATGGATGATACCGATTGGGATCAATATGGCACCGGGCGTAATCCCAAGTGTGCGAATTGCATGGCGCATTGCGGTTATGAGCCGACTGCAGTGTGTGATACCACTGAACATCCCCTTAAGGCACTTGGTGTCGCGCTGTTCGGGCCGCGTACGGATGGTCCGATGGCAGCGGAGCTGCCTGTGTTGTATCAGGAGAAACGTACGATCCCTATTCGGGTTAACCGGGTTGAAACTGACTAGGGCCCTGATGATAAGTAACTGTATTGCGCGATATTTTGCTATGAAACTCGGACCTGCATGTACCGCTCTCCTGTTGATTTTTGTCCAGGGAAGTCCGATGGCAGGAATGGCTGCTGAAGTTTCCGGTGACGCAGCAGTCAATGTGGTGGCGCATTTTCAATCTGAATTGTTATCCATGATGAGGGATGCAGACGGCTTGAGATTCAAGGGTCGTTTCGAGAAGCTTGAGCCGGAGGTAAAGCAGAGCCATGATCTTCCCGATATTGCACGTCTGACCATTGGCAGATACTGGCGATCACTGGATAAACAGCAACAGGGGCGTTTCATAGATACATTTACACGGCTTGTGGTTGCGACCTATGCTCATCAGTTCGACAGCTATAACGGTGAGACGTTTAAAAGAAAATCTGTACGATCACTGAAACGCGGACGTTTCTTTGTTCGCACTGAACTTGTTAAATCCAATGGGAAGTCTGTACATCTGGATTATGTGTTGCACTTTCGCAAGGGGCGCTGGTCTATCATTAATATTATTGCCGACGGCGTTAGCGATCTGGCACTGAAACGTGTGGAATATTCACATGTGTTGGCCAGGGACGGATTCAATGTGCTGGTATCCATGCTGGAAAGAAAAATCGCGCAATATCAGTGATGCCTGGCATACAGATGCCATTATTTTTCAGAGTACTGCGGTTGAGCCCCAACTATTGCTATGAAAAGCTTCCATGATATTGTTCGCCCCCGTCGCCCGAAGGCGATGGGCTCATAACGACTGGAAGGGTGGCAGAGCGGCTGAATGCACCGGTCTTGAAAACCGGCGAAGGTAACACTTCCGTGGGTTCAAATCCCACCCCTTCCGCCAGTTATAGCAATGTAACAATGTGCGGTACGGAGAGATGGCTGAGCGGCTGAAAGCGCGCCCCTGCTAAGGGTGTATAGGCTAAAACCTATCGAGGGTTCGAATCCCTCTCTCTCCGCCAGTGTTTGAAATGGCTTTGCAT
>JAJRTF010000087.1 GCA_021545585.1 Zetaproteobacteria bacterium | reverse complement strand
TCATCGCCAAGAAGGCCGGATACCCGGTCATCATCAAGGCTTCGGCCGGCGGCGGCGGCCGTGGCATGAAGGTAGTGCATAGCGAAGCAGCCCTGGCAAACGCCTTCACCATGTGCAAAACAGAAGCCGGTGCAGCTTTCGGTGATGATACGGTATTCATCGAGAAGTTCCTCGAAGAACCGCGGCATATTGAGGTACAGGTTCTGGGCGACACGCATGGCAATATCGTGCACCTGTTCGAGCGCGAATGCTCGATGCAGCGTAATAACCAGAAGGTGCTTGAAGAGGCTCCCAGCCCCTTTGTCGATGAAGAAACCCGCAAGATACTTTGTGCCGCCGGTGTGGCTGCCGCAGCGGCTGTTGAATATATCGGTGCGGGCACAATTGAATTCCTTATGAATCCGGATAAATCCTTTTATTTCATTGAGATGAACACGCGAATTCAAGTAGAACATCCGGTTTCCGAATGGATTACCGGTGTTGATCTTATTGAGTGGCAGATTCGTGTGGCAGCCGGAGAAAAACTGGCTTTCTCGCAGGATGACATCAAAAAGAAAGGCCATGCGATCGAGTGCCGCATCAATGCCGAGCACCCGTTCAAATTCACCCCGTCTCCCGGTACGGTGGAACTTTATCATGCGCCGGGCGGACGCAGTGTGCGCGTGTATTCATTTATCTATACCGGCTACAAGATCTCACCGCATTACGATTCGATGATCGGCAAGATCATCACCCATGCAAGAGACCGCCAGAAATGCATTCGGCGCATGCAGCGGGCCATTGATGAACTGGTGATCCTTGGTGTGACCACGAATCAGGAACTGCATCAGCGTCTACTGGCCAATCCGGGCTTCCAGAAAGCCGAATTCAATATCCATTTCCTGGAACGATGGCTAAGCCAGATGCACCTTTAAAGGTCATATGCCTGCAAGGCCGGAATCGATATTCCGGCCTTTCTTATATCCCTGTTAAGCCTAAACCCCAGAATATTGCGCATGCACCTCTTTGGCATGCATATTCGGAAGCTTGTTCAGTGCTGAAATCAGCGCCTTGGCCGATGCCACGACAATATCGGTATCCGAGCCCTGCCCGTTTACTATCCTGTCGCCATCCTGCAGGCGCACAGTCACCTCGCCCTGCGCATCTGTGCCGGCTGTAATGGCATTCACCGCATACAGCAACAACTTGCCATTGGGTTCGACCAATGACTTGATCGCCTTGAATGCGGCATCAACAGGGCCGTCACCTTCGCCCGTGGCCTTGTGAATCCTGCCCTCGATATCCAGCTCAACAGCAGCCACCGGAGTATCACCGGTGCCGGACGCTGCATGCAGGCTGACGAGTTTAACCCGCTCGGTATCAACCTCGGAATCGCTCGACAGAATCGCCATCAGATCCTCATCGAAGATATCCTTCTTCTTGTCAGCCAAGATTTTGAAGCGGTCAAATACAGTCTTCAACTGCTCGGCCTCCAGTTCAATACCCAGCTCGGCATAGCGTGCCTTCAGCGCTGCCCGGCCTGAATGCTTGCCCAGCACCATGCGGTTGGTATTCCAGCCGACAGACTCCGGCGTCATGATTTCATAGGTCTTCTGATGCTTGAGTACACCGTCCTGATGGATGCCGGATTCATGCGCAAAGGCATTGGCGCCGACAATCGCCTTGTTCGCCTGAATCGGCATCCCGGTAATCTGAGACACCAGCTTCGAGGCCGGCACAATCCTGGTGGTATCAATACCTGTTTCGATATCGAAGCGATCCGAGCGTGTACGTAAAATCATCACAACCTCTTCAAGTGAGGCATTGCCGGCCCGCTCACCCAGACCATTGATGGTACACTCGACCTGGCGCGCTCCGTTCACAACAGCAGCAATGGAGTTGGCTACCGCCAGACCCAGATCATTATGGCAGTGCACTGAGAAAATAGCCTGATCGGCATTCGGCACACGCTCGATCAGCTCACTGATCCGAGCTCCGAACTCTTCCGGAATCATATAGCCAACGGTGTCCGGTATATTGATAACCCGTGCACCGGCAGCAATGGTTGCCTCAACGATACGGCACAGGAAATCAATATCGCTGCGTCCTGCATCTTCCGCAGAAAACTCAACCTCGGGCGCCAGAGAACGCGCCTGCTTTACAGCAGCTACAGCCCTGTCCAGCACCTGCTCCGGTGACATGCGCAGTTTGGCCTGCATATGAATCGGGCTTGTGGCAATAAAGGTATGGATTCGGGCACGATCCCCGGCCGGCTTCACCGCCTCAGCGGCGCGCTCGATATCCTTTTCAGCGGCCCGGGCCAGACCTGCAATGCGCGCATGCTTGATTTCGCTGGCAATACGATGCACCGCCTCGAAATCACCCGGGGATGCGACAGGGAAGCCTGCCTCGATAATATCCACACCCAGACCATCAAGTGCATGTGCCACACGCATCTTCTCTTCGATATTCATCGAACAGCCGGGTGACTGCTCTCCATCGCGCAATGTGGTATCAAAAATATGTAAGCGATCAGACATCACCTTCTCCTTTAACAAGCCATGCAGCATCACAGCGTAAAATCCCGATTAAACAAAAAAGGCCGCGGAAATCCGCGGCCTGTACATCAATCACTGAATCCCTTCAGCAGACGCACAGACCCATTCGAAGCAGAAGCAGCTTCGTTGCAAACGGAAATACGTGAGCCAATAACATGCGTCAAATTAGACCACTGCTATCCATATCAGTCAACCGGGGCCATCAGCTTCATCAGCCGCTGCTTCCGAGCTTTGCCCTGCCTGCTGATCCTTCTTTGCAGCCTGACGCCGGGTCTGGCGATACTGCACGACACGCCGGTGCTGCCAGATACTCAGCATCGGTCCATGCATACAATAGGCGAGAATGAAGGCGAACGGCACACGATACGGAAAAGCCATCACCAGCCCGCTGATAACGATAATAGCAACAATAAAGCCCGTAGAGCGGCGCTGGCGCAAATCCACATCCTTACCGGATACAAAGCGGACATTGCTGACCATCAGCCAGGCCAGCAACAGTGAACCGGCAAACCACAGCCATGCATTCGGCTCAATATTCAGGTCAGCATGAAACAGTACGCCTGTAACAATCAGCAGGGCAGCACCGGGGGTCGGCAGGCCCTGAAAATAGCGTTTATCCTGATTTTCAAGCTGAACATTAAAACGGGCCAGACGCAAAGCCGCACATGCAGCAAGGAAAAATGCTCCGAGCCAGGCCAGCTTGTGCAGTTCAGTGGGCAAATGCACAAGTGCCCAAAGGTAGACAAGCACAGCCGGAGCGATGCCAAACGAGAGCATATCGCAAAGCGAATCATACTCGGCTCCAAATGCTGTTTCAGCATGCAGAAGACGCGCCACGCGACCATCCAGCATATCAAAGACTGCGGCCGCAATAATAGCCCATGCCGCCAGCTCATAACGCCCCTGAATCGCGGCAATCAGCGAATAAAACCCTGCGAACAGTCCCATGCTGGTAAACAGGCTGGGTAATATATATACACCCCGGCGGGCAACGCTATCCTTAAGATTCGGCATCGGAACTTCCATCGGCGGCCGGAGCAGCACTCGCCGCATCTGTCTTCTGAGCCAGCACCGTCAACCCGGCAGTCACATGCTCACCGACCCGGACATTCAGTTCATAGTCCGCCGGCATCTCGCAGTTCACGCGCGAACCGAAGCGAATCATGCCGATACGCTGGCCGCATGTAACCTCATCCCCTACCCTTACATAGGAAATAATCCGGCGGGCAACCAGCCCCGCGATCTGGGTGAAACCCACCGTACTGCCACCAGCACATGCCATTTCAAACCGGTTGCGCTCATTTTCCTCACTGGCTTCAGGAAAACTCGCATTCACAAACCGTCCGCGCGTGTAAGCCATGCTGGTGATCGTTCCCTGCATAGGGGCACGATTCACATGCACATCGAACACATTCATGAAAATATCAACGCGCACGCCAGATTCAGTCTTCTCAGCCGTCACAACCTTGCCATCAGCCGGAGATATAAACAGGCCAAGGCCCTGAGGTGTATTGCGTTCCGGGTCACGGAAGAAATTCAACATGAAAAGCAGCAGCACAAGCAGCACCATGCCGGTGATCGTCCAGCATAAGGCGAATGCGGCAATGGTTAGCAAAGCAGTGGGAATGAGAAAAGGCCAACCCTGTGGTGAAAATGGCAACTTGCCGCGAGCATGGCCGAAAAGAGGTAATGAATTTGTCATGCCCCAATCCTAGCTGCAATATCATCCTGACCCAAGCAGCGTTTATTCAAAGATGCGGATGACATTCGTAAACTATCGTCTACACTTGCAACTATGCCACTGAACGAAGATGAACTGATGCTGACCTATAAGGATCTGTATGGGGTTTTCCTTGAAGATTTGCACATTGCCAGACCCCTGATCCATCTTTTGCAGGAACGCAATGAAATCGTACAGGCGCGAAACCTGGCCCTTACGATGGCCCGGCGCATGCTGGCTTCGGGGCGCGGTACTTATGCCCTTGGCTTTCTGGCCATCTGCGAACAGCTCGAGCACCCTGACAGGGAAGAAATTACAGCACTGTTGAATATGGCGCGTATTACGAGCAGTGGCCCGATCGAAGTTGATAACGATAAAAGCAACAGCTTTGCCCTGATTGATCAGCTTTCCGACGCCGAGGGTATGGATTTCCTGCGTGAAGGACGCCTGTTGCATGCCAGGGCCGGCGATAACATCGTCCGTCAGGGCGATATCAGCCGTACCTTTTACCTGATCCTTGAGGGTGAGGTGCAGGTACACATCATCATGGAAGACGGCCATGATGAACAGCTTTCAACCCTTAAGGCAGGGCACTTCTTCGGCGAATTCGCCTGTTTGTATAATCTGCCGCGCTCGGCCATGGTCACAGCCAAGGAGGACAGCGTACTGCTGGAATTCTCCGATCTGGCCATTTCGCAACTAATGCAACGTTTCCCGATGGCCGGCGAATACCTGATGCGTACCGTTCAGGCCCGTATGATCCATGCCATGACCCATAGCCACCCCGCCTTTGCCGAACTTCCCGAAGCTGATCGTCGCTGGGTGGCTGAGGAATCAAGATTGCGCGAGTTCAACGATAATCAGGTGATTATGGATGCTCATCACCAGCCCGACAGTTGCTGTATTGTCCTGTTTGGCACAGCACAGGCAACACGCACCCAGGGCGATGAATCCATCGCCTGCACATTCAGCACGGGTGATATGTTCGGTGATGTCAGCCGCTACATCCAGTTACCGCCCAAAACAGAGGTTCGTGCTAAAAACCATACCCTGATTTGTTGCATGCCGGGTGAAATCTTTCAGTCCTTTATGAATGCCTATGCCTCATTCGAGCAATGGGTTGAACCGCATGGTGAAAGTCATCATAAAAAACTGACCATTCCACTTGAAGAATGGGATATGTCTTAGAGCCTGTTCACACGCCGGAAAAAGTTTTTAAAAATACCAATCTGCACGGACTGTATACAGATGATTGAGACGGGCAAATTCACTGCCCTGCTGCCCTCCCGGCAGCTGTACGATCAACGCAATATCAACATTTTCCATGGCTGACCAAGTCAGGCTGGGGGCTACAAACCAGCCAAAGCGTTCCATATCTAAAATCGTCAGTATATCCAGTCTCCATAAAGGGCTCAGATCATAGCCGCCCATCAGGCCAAGCAATTGTCCGGATATGCTCTGTAATCGATCCTGTGATAATGCGATGGCGCCTGGTGCGCCGCTATAAAAATATTCAACCGCCAGATACAGCCCCCTGGGAACCCAGTCGTTATGCAGGGTATAGTCTACCCCCGCTGCAAGCTGGCCATAGCTTCCGGACGCTCCCCCATTCGACTGCATCCATTCCAGGCGGGCACCTGCTTCACCAATATTACCCGTGACATCCAGACCGGCCACGCGTTCGCTGCCGATACGCCCCAGCATAGCCGCCACATCAAACTCTCCGAAGGTGTCCTGCCAGCGCAATGCCAACTTTCTGGAGGTCAGGCTTGCATCGCGCCCCGGAGCTGCCACGCCTTCAATGCTTCCGTAGTTTGAATAGCGCCATTGCATATCAAGCGCATCCACGCCGAGCTTCTGGTCAGGTTCCAGAGCTGTGGGCTGTACGGGATTAAAACGATCCGTCGGATTCCAGATGCGCCCTGAACCCCAGGCGATGCGTTGCCTGCCAACGGTCACGCGCAAGGCATCCGCCTCGTACTGCAGCCAGCCACGATACAGGGCGTGACGCCAAAAAGATGATGGTGACTGACGTATTGTGGCCGTAGCATCCAGAAATGTCGGCACGGGCGGCGCGATCAGGGTGGAAAAGGCGGGATCGCGCACTGCCCCGCCCCATAGAAGCTCATTGTCATAGCTGATATGCCAGCTGAACGGACCTTGCTGATCCTCCAGTTTCAGACGCAAACGGGTAAGATCGGTGAGTCCCTGTTGTTGAAGGGAATTATTGGTCTGGATGGCCAGCGTTGTAATCTGGCCGGAAAAATCGAGTGCCCTGGCCGGCATTGGGGCCCAGCAGAGCAGTGCCAGAGCGACCAGCAGGCACAGCAGCGCTTTTAAAACACCCGGATTCACTGCCGGTGCTGCTCGACAATGCGGCCGTCCTCCATCATCAGGAGTTCCTTGCCCGCATCCATGGCCACAGGGTCATGTGAGGCAATAAGGAACGTGGTGCCGCGCTTTTCATTCAATGCCCGCATCAACTGCATCAATGCCTCACCCGTATGCGAATCCAGATTCGCTGTAGGCTCATCGGCCAATACAATGTCCGGCTCACTGGCCAGAGCTCTGGCGACAGCCACCCGCTGCTGCTGCCCGCCTGATAACTGATCCGGGCGTCTGGATTCCAGCCCCTCAAGACCCACTTCGGCCAACCATGTATCGGCAATGCGCAGTCGTTCATCGCGAGCCACACCGCGCAATTGCAATACATAGGCAACATTCTCGCGTGCCGAAAGCACACGGATCAGATTATAGGCCTGAAATATAAAACCCATGTGCATCAGTCTGAAATCCGCCCGTTCCGCCGTCGACAGCTTAAGTACATCACGTCCGGAGATGTTCAATGCACCGGCATCGGGCATATCCAATGTGCCAAGTATGTTCAATAACGTCGTCTTGCCGGAACCCGAGCGCCCGGCAAGCACGCTGAAAGCGCCATGCTGCAGATCAAAATTAACGCCATCCAGGGCAACCACTTCGACCTGACTCGAATGAAAATGTCTGCTCAGATCACGGGCTTGAATCAAAGGCGAGTCCCACCCCTCCATAGACGCAGTTCCATTGTCGGATGCATTCATGTTGCCTTCTCCCAATGCAAAGAAAGTATTCCCATGATATTAAATCTCACGCATAGCCACAGCCGGCTCCAGCCTTGCCGCCTTCCAGGCCGGATAAAGGCCGGCAATCATCGCCCCGATAATGGCCGCTCCCAGAATACGGGCACAGCCATCGAAGGTGAGTTGAGGATGTACAATCGGACTCATATACATAAACGAAAATGCCGTGGCGAAACGTGACAGATCCAGTCCGTATTCACCATAGTAAGCGCTGGCCCAGCCGCCCATCACAAAACCCAGCAGGCCTCCTATACAGACCAGAATCACTGTCTCCCACATGAGCATGGCGAACAACTGCATGGCGCCGGTACCCAGTGCACCCATGAGCCCGAATTCGCGGATACGATCATGCATGCTCATCAACATGGTGTTGAGCACCTCCGCCAGCACGACAAGGATCACCACCGCCAGCACGATCCATGTATAGGCATCGGCAAACTGCGACCATTGCTCGGCCATCGGATCAATATCCATCCAGCGCAGCACCTCCAGATCCTGCCCTGCAAATGCAGCCGACAGAGACTGCTTCAGCGGATTCACATCAGCAAAGCTGTCGGCGCGGATGACGATATCGGTCACACCGCCATATTCTCCGCCATTGCCCGCCGTCGCCATACCCAGCCACTTTCTGGCCGAGGCAAGCGGAATCAGCGTCAGTAGGTTATCAATATCCATCACCCCGGAATGGATCACCCCCCGCACACGAAACACTTCGGACATAATATCGCCATTGGGTGCTGCCGCCATAAGCACCAGCTTGTCACCCAGACCCACCTCAAGCCGCTCGGCCAGCACATCACCGATAATCGTCGCATGAGCCTCATCAAGGCCAAACCAGCGCCCCTGACTGATGAAATCGGCAAGTCGGCTGACCTTTCGCTCGCGCAGCGGATCGATGCCGCTGACCAAGACCCCGGCATTGGCACCGGCGGCCGAAGCAAGCCCTGACACCCGAATGCGTTCTGTCCAGGCCAGGATACCCGGCTCGCTGTCAAGGCGGCTTTTCAGAGGCCTGGTATCGGGAATGTGATCCCTGATTTTATGGCTCTGTTCAAAGCCCCTGGCATGAATCTGCAGATGACCGACCTCGGTCAATACAAAGTTCTCGCGGATATTCTGCATCCATCCATCGTTCATGGCCGTCAGAAAGGTCAGCGCTGCAATACCGACCGCCAGCGCCAGTACAGTCAGGCCCGTGCGCGCCGGATGCAGCCACAGATTGCGCAGCCCCAGACGCAGATATATCCCCACATGTTTCACAGCAGACGGCCCCGGGGGAAACAGCGCCTATACATGATGAATCGCCTCAACAGGCTGCAGGAGCATCACCCGCCATACCGGTACCAGCGATGCCGCGGATGCCGCCAATAACACGGACAGCACCGTATTCAGCAGGTGATCGGTATCAATCTCGGTACGAATCAGGGTGTTGATATAAAAGCGTTGTATGGTATCCATCTGTGAAGACAGGTCGATGCCGGCATGATGAAACCAGGCCACCAGCAACAAGCCGATCGTGGTGCCGATGATGATGCCGATAATCGCCAGCATCAGCGATTCGCTGACCACCATGCCGGCGAGTCTGGATTTGCTGCAGCCCAGCGCCATCATCACGCCGAACTCGCGGATACGATCAAGCATACTCATCAGCACCGTATTCATGATCCCGGCCGCAACAATCAGCAGAACGATGCCGAGAAAGATATAGTAAAAGCCGTTTTCCAGATCCACCCATTGCCTCATCACCGGATACATATCATACCAGCGCAGCACCTCGTAGCCCATCGGTTCCAGCCTTGCCCGCAACTCCGCTGTAAGCGCTTCCAGCGACTCCCGGCTTGTCTGCAGGACCACCTCGGAATATCTTCCTTCCATGCTCAGCCATGACTGTATATAGGCCAGCGGCACAATGGCCAGTCCCCGGTCAATACCCATCTCACCACTGTCGATGATGCCAATCAGGCGGAATTTGTCAGCCGCAAGCGAACCGAAACGATCCTCACTGAGAAACACCACATCATCGCCCAGTGATACGCCGAGGTTGCGCGCCGTGGTCAGTCCCAGCACACAGCTGGTCGTATCGTTCTCGGATAGAAAACGCCCCCGGCTGACCTTGCCGGCAATGCGTGTGACTTTCTTTTCCTGCGCCGGATCCATGCCGAGCAGCACCAGCCCCTCGGATGTTTCATCGCCGGCAGCCAGAGCAAAGGTGCGCAGGCGCCAGCTACTGATATCCACATAGGATGCAATCGCATGACGAATATCATCGGGCCTGCGGATATCGCAGCTCAATTTGGGGCTTTTGAAAAAACCGGCCTTATGAATCTGGATGCTGCCGATAATGACCTGTTGCAGATTGCGCATCATACTGTTGTGTACGCCGTCATTGAAGCCCCAGAGAAACAGCAGGGCAGCCAGCCCCAGTGATACGGCAGCAACGGTAATCAGGCTGCGCCGCGCATTACGGATAATATTGCGCCAGGCCAGCATCAGCATCAGCGCCCCCTGCGCCGCAAGTTGGCGCGCGTGAACACGCTATCCTCAATGGGCACATCAAACTGGATCCTTTCAAGTAGCATCACTGTCTGTTTATCGGCCCTGCCAAGTGGCCGCATCGTCCAGCGTGACGGGATCATGCGACCACCGAGTTTGCGTACCCGGTCAAATGCCAGATGCCGGATATGCCTGCCATGTTCATCGTAATAATCATCCGACAATGGAATCCCGTCCGGCCGGATGGTATGGACGATTTTACCCCAGACAACAGCCGCTTCCGGCCTGGGAATGGATTCGATGACAATGTGATCATCTGTCCGGCTGGTGATATGATGGGTATAGTCCTCAACCATCGACTCCATTTTTACCAGATCATCATTGGTGAAATCGGAACCCATCCATGACGACAGTATCATCGACGGCGGAATACGGATATCGCGTTCAAGTTTGGGCAGATACATCCACAGATTGTCGCCGTTTTTCAGCCATTTCGTGTCCTGATCCTTCCTGGGCTTCAGGATACGAATAAAAAAACGTTTCGATGCTCGGTCATCCCAGGCATCAAGTTGCACGGACCGCTGCCATTCGGGCGTTTCAATGCGCATGGTATAGCGGGTAATGCTGGTATCCGAGCGCATCAGATCCTGCACCTTCTGCACCAGTGCACGTGCCGCATCGCTCTGCTGTGCCGCAACGGAAAGCGGTGCAGCCGCAAACATGGATATCAGGACCACCATCCAGCACATGTTTTCAGTCTAAGTTACTTATAGGGGAAATAAAAGTGCAGATAGCTGGTCAAGGAAATTCAAAAACGGACTGAGTGATACATACAGGATAAACATGATCAACATGGAAAGCAGCAGCACCTGCAGCGGATGCTCAAGGATACGATGCAGGACGGTTTGATGCTGGCCGCTGTCGCGCCGGGCCTTGTATTCCGCCTGTGCCGAAGCCTGTCGTTGCTGCTGGTATGCATCAAGCAGGGCCTGCGCCCTGTCCTGTTCGGCATCGTCATACAGCCAGATCGCCGGCGTGGATATGCCCCAGCCGCCGGCATGGGTCTCATAAAAATCAATACCGTTGTCGCTCAGCAGCTGGCGCACCTCCGCTGCTTCATCATCCGGCACACGACTCAGTGAAAACAATCGAACCCGCATAAGGTCTCTCCCCTTCCGGCGCTGTCATCTTTATTCAGCGCCCATCATGCCCGATTGCAGTCATTGTTCCATAGCCTATTCTTCGCAAACCCGAATCAGGGAAACACAGCGATATCTGCAGGAGCATCCATGGCCGACCCCGTTAATAGAGAATCCCTTCTGAGCTTCCCCTGCAAGTTTCCCGTCAAGGTGATGGGCCTCAACAGCGACAACTTCGAGCATGACATTGTCATGATCGCCCGCCGGCACATTCCCGATCTCGGCGAGGGCACCATCAAAAGCCGCCCCAGTCGCAATGGCAGATACCTGTCTGTCACGGTGACGTTCACCGCCACCAGCCGCGAGCAGCTCGACAATCTTTATCTGGCCATCAACGCCCATCCCGGCGTGAAAATGGTGCTGTAGCCATGCGGCATGGACTCGTGCATGATACAGCCAACAGGGAGGCATCATTATGGCTGAAGCGGAATATCTGATACCCAAAAAAGATCGCCCGGTCTGGCCGTCCAATGCCGATGTGCTGCCGGTCGATGCAGCCGATATGATTGAGATTCCGCTGCTTGGCTGGATTGCTGCTGGGCAGCCGGTGGATATGTTTGAACAGCATGAAAGCATCTCCGTACCGTCAAATATGGTACGCAAGGACTGCTATGCGCTAAGGGTGCGTGGCGATTCGATGATTGACGACAATATCCAGGACGGCGATGTGATTGTGGTAGAAAAACGTGCCAGTGCCGAAAACGGCCAGTCCGTTGTAGCCATGATCAATGGCGAGACGGTAACCCTGAAGAAATTCTACATTGAGAAAGACGGCATCCGCCTGCAACCGGCCAATCCCGCCCTGCAGGCGATTTACCTGAAGAATGAGGATCTGCAGATTCTCGGCATCGTTATGGGTGTCATCCGCAGCCTGTAACAATATCCGGAAAATCACTACTGTCCCGACGTTTTCTCAAATAAATTCAACTGTTTACGCATATCGCAAATCTCCGACTTGGCATCCTGATCTGTAAGTGCTTGATATAACGGCATTCTCTCGAAAAGAGTGACGCTCAAAATTTGTAGAATTGTGTAGAGGCTGACATCCAGGTTGAGGCGCTTTCGGATGATTGCCACCAGCACATATACGGACACAGCAATCCATATCTGAGTCTTGACTGCATTTTCCGTCGTGCCGAAAAATGATTTGATGCGCAGATGCTGTTTTATCCATTTGAAGAACAGTTCCACTTTCCATCGGTGACG
>JAJRTF010000086.1 GCA_021545585.1 Zetaproteobacteria bacterium | reverse complement strand
TGGCGATCGACCTCAGCGAACAGCCTTGCTCCAGACCAAGTTGGATCACGGCACGCTCGCTACTATTCAAGTGACTATAGCTCTTTCCCATCGCAACACTTTACCTCCGTAAAGTGTTGCACTTCTATTTTGAGCCCGCCCCTTTATTCGTTTCACGATTATGGACAGAATGCCCGCATGATTAACAGTCTAGGCCATACCACCGTTCCAGCAGAAGCTGCGAAGCTGATGCGCATGGCAACCTACGCTTCCACCAGCGTAGCTGTAACCCTGATTGTGGCAAAACTCATCGCCTGGATGGTGACCGATTCGGTCAGCCTGATGGCAACGTTGCTGGACTCCTGTCTGGATGCCCTGGCTTCTGTCATCAATCTTCTTGCCGTGCGCCATGCCCTGACCCCGGCAGACCGCCAGCATCGTTTTGGGCATGGCAAGGCCGAGGCGCTGGCAGGCCTCGGTCAGTCAACCTTCATCGCCGGATCGGCCATGTTCCTTGTTTTCGAAGCGATGGCGCGCATCGTGCACCCGCAGCCCGTCGAGGCCCTGGCGACAGGGGTCGGGGTCATGGGGCTGTCCATTGTGGCCACAATAGGGCTGATGCTGTTTCAGCAACATGTCATCAGCAAAACCGGCTCGACGGCTATCAAGGCCGACCATCTGCATTACAAGACGGATCTGATGGTGAATGCGGCCGTTGTGGTTGCGCTGCTTTTGTCAGCATACGGCTGGTATGGGGCCGATCCTTTATTCGCCTTCCTGATCGCCGCCTATATCCTGTACAGCGCCTGGGAAATTGTGCGCGAATCGCTGGATCATCTGATGGACAAGGAATTACCCGAAGATGAGCGGAACAGAATCAAGGCCATCGTCTATGCACATCCGCAGACGCGTGGCATGCATGACCTGCGTACCCGCAAATCCGGAACCAAGGCATTTATCCAGCTGCATCTGGAACTGGAAGCCAAACTGAACCTGCTCGAAGCGCATGCCATTTCGGATGAGGTCGAGGCGGCCATCATGAAGGAGTTCATGGATGCCGAGGTGATTATTCACGAAGATCCTGCCGGGTTGATGGAGCCGAGGCCTGTATTTGTCGATGATGCCCCTGCCGGCACATCACATGCTGATCGCGGCTGATACCCTAGCGTTTTAACCGGTACCACTGTGCTTTGCGGCTCTGCCAGAAGGTGCGGTATTCTTCCTCGCTGACCTCTTCGTCCTGATTGGCATCCATGGACTTGAAACGATCCTCAGCGCGCTGATTGACCATGATCATGTACTCTTCAAATGACACGCCTTCGGTAGCATCCAGATCAAGCTCCATAAAACGGCGCACGATTTTATCGGTCGGCGACAGCGGTCCGGTCGGTTTGGCCGCTTCGCTCTGCACAGAAAGGGCAGGCATCTCATCACCTGACAGTATGGCCTTATCCGCCGGCGAAGATTCGGAGATGGCAGCCGGCAGTCGTTCCGGCGCTGCGCCAGTCTCGTCCTGAGCAAGGGCGGGCAGAGCGCCAAAAATCATCAATGTTGTAAAAAATACGGGGCGTAATACAGACATGGCAAACCTCAACGGATGGGATACTTTG
Organism: Zetaproteobacteria bacterium; assembly: GCA_021545585.1. Lineage (GTDB taxonomy): Bacteria > Pseudomonadota > Zetaproteobacteria > Mariprofundales > Mariprofundaceae > JAJRVH01. The sequence goes on along the minus strand of JAJRTF010000086.1, from coordinate 2,496 downwards.
CCATCCTAGGCGACTGGCGGCATCATATCCAGATTCTACATGCGTGAGAAACCTGCCCGTGATACAAGTCAGTCATGTGATGGTTTCCCGCTTTCATTGAGTGAGGGGTCAGGGTGAAGGCATATCTGGATTTGATGCGCCATGTGCGCGATAACGGCGTGCAGAAAGGGGATCGCACCGGCACAGGGACACAGTCTGTTTTCGGCTATCAGATGCGTTTTGATTTATCAGCCGGATTCCCGCTGGTGACGACCAAGAAAGTGCACCTGAAATCGATTATCCATGAGTTGCTGTGGTTTCTTAAAGGCGAAACCAATACCGCTTACCTGAAGGATAACGGCGTCAGTATCTGGGATGAATGGGCCACGGATTCCGGCGACCTCGGCCCGGTCTATGGCCATCAGTGGCGCAACTGGCCGGCTCCGGACGGATCCTGTATCGATCAGATCAGCGCCCTGATCGAGCAAATCAGAAGCAAGCCCAATTCACGCCGCCTGATTGTCTCGGCCTGGAATGTCGCCGACCTGCCCGATGAATCCGTCAGCCCGCAGAGCAATGTTGAGAAGGGCCGCATGGCACTGGCGCCATGTCATGCATTTTTTCAGTTCTATGTTGCCGATGGCAAGCTTTCCTGCCAGCTGTATCAGCGCAGCGCCGACATATTTCTCGGCGTACCGTTCAATATCGCCTCCTATGCCCTGCTGACCATGATGGTGGCACAGGTGTGTAAGCTGCAACCGGGCGACTTCATTCATACCTTTGGTGATGCACACCTGTATTCCAATCATGCCGAGCAGGTTGCAACGCAGCTGGCAAGGGAGCCTTTTGCACTGCCGAAGATGCATCTTAATCCGGATGTGAAAAACATCTTTGACTTCAGCTATGACGACTTTGAGTTGAGCGCTTACGAATGCCACCCCGGCATACGTGCTCCGATCGCCATTTAGCGAGTGCTTAAACAGCCATGATTTCGCTGATCTGGGGGCAGGATGAGAACGGCCTGATTGGCAAAGACAATCAGCTGCCGTGGCATATACCGGCGGATATGGCCTGGTTCAAAAAACAGACCATGGGCAAGCCGGTTCTGATGGGACGCAAGACTTATGAATCCATTGGTCAGCCGCTGCCCGGAAGGACAAACATTGTTATAACAAGGCAGGACATCCGGATTGACGGCTGCACTGTTGTGCACTCAATCGGGGAAGCCCTGCAGGCCATTGAGGCAATAGGGCCGGAAGCGGATGAGTTGATGGTCATGGGCGGAGCCGATATCTATGCCCAGTTTCTGCCGGAAGCGGATCAGTTGTATATCACCGAAATCCATCATGCTTTTGAAGGCGATGCATGGTTCCCCGAGTTCGACCGTTCAGGCTGGCTGGAAACCCACCGCGAGGATCATCCGGCCGATGAGATCAATAAATATCCCTATAGCTTTGTGATCATGGAGCGTGTGTGAATCGCGCCCCGTCGGCATGTCACGGCGTCTTGCTGGCGGTGTTTGTGCTGGTGATGAGTTGGTCGGCATGGCAACCGCATGATTATTTCACCTGGTTCCTTGAGGTCGCTCCGGCCATGATCGGATTGGCTATTATCCTTGCAACCTATAAACGTTTTCGCCTTACTGACCTTGCCTACATGTTGATTCTGCTTCACACCATTATCCTGATGATCGGTGGCCATTACACCTATGCCGAGATGCCGCTGTTCAACTGGTTGCGCGACAGCTTCGATCTGACCCGAAACTATTATGACCGTGTCGGCCATATCGCGCAGGGGTTTATCCCGGCGATTGTAGCCCGGGAGATTCTGATTCGCCTGAGTCCGCTGGCACAGGGGAAATGGTTGTTCTTTATTGTTACCTGCATCTGCCTGGCCATCAGCGCATTCTATGAAATGATCGAATGGTGGGTGGCTGTCAGCAGCGGCGATGATGCCGTTGCCTTCCTCGCCACACAGGGCGATGTCTGGGATACCCAATGGGATATGTTCCTTGCCCTGCTCGGTGCCATATCTGCACAACTGCTGCTGAGCCGATTGCATGACCTTCAGCTAAAGCGGCTGCATGGCGTCAAGGCGCGAGGAGTGAGGTTTGGTGAATCCAAATAAACGACTAGCAACGCTGAATGACCTCATTTGAGGTGCAGCCCGGGAAATGCCATTTTTGCACGCTGCTGCGTTATTTCTCGCTGGTGTGCATTCAGCACATTGCGCTCAACATGCCTTGCAGCGCAACAAAAATGGCTATTTCGCTACGGCCAGAATTTATGTGAACAGGCCGTGAACGACCACCGGCTAAAAGCCGGTGGCTTCCTTTTACGGCTGGAAGCCGGTGATTGGTCGGCCATCCGGCCGACTGACTACACCACTTCAAAGTCATTGAAGGGAAACAGAAATGTAACCGGCCCGATAATTTATAACGCATCATCATACAGTTCACCAAGTTAAAAATTAATACTTTGTGGCTGCACTAAGGCGCTCCTTGATCACCTATCTGTT
>JAJRTF010000085.1 GCA_021545585.1 Zetaproteobacteria bacterium | reverse complement strand
GGTGTCGGTGATTGGTGTGGGTATGCGCTCGCACTCGGGTGTGGCCAGAAAAATGTTCGATGTACTGGCTGCCGAAGGGGTTAATATCCAGATGATCTCGACCAGTGATATCAAGATCACCGTAGTGGTTGATGAAACACATGTGGACCTGGCAGTGCGGGCCCTGCATACGGCTTTTGATCTGGATGCCGCGAGTCTTGAGGCCTGAGGGCATGTGCAAAAACTTGCGCTTTCCCGAGATACCGTCTATTTAAGCAGGCAGGGAGTTTTTTTCATGCTTGTGTTGACGCGTAAAAAAGGTGAGATGATCACCATCGGTGATCATATTCAGATTCAGGTGCTGAGCGTAAAGGGCGGGCAGGTACGGATTGGCGTGGATGCGCCGAAAGATGTACGTGTGAATCGGGAGGAGCGTTTGCAAGCCTCCACCAAGTCCGCTTCCGATACGCCGCAGGATGAGGCCAGCCCGCCGGCGAATTGAGCGGGTCAGGCCCTTATTTTTTTCGGTCGTATAAGTGTTGGGTTTCGCAAGGTTTTGTTGTTGGGTTTGGTCGCTCATATCGGCTTGGCTCGTTGGAATGTGGGTCTGGTACGGTTTGTTGGAGAATTGGCGAGCCACCATTACACAGACATTATCACCCTCCATGTTGTTCATTGTTCTGATACTTATCATTCCCATACTGACGCTTGGCGCATTGAAAGATAGCGCTTCCCGGAGCCTAAGATTTGTGTCTTTGGGACTCAATGTGATGCTATTCATCGCCTGCTTCGCTGCTTTTCTTCAGGTTTCTGCAGGTGAATCCCACCCGGTGGCATTTTCGGCAACGCAGACCTTTCTGGCTTTGCTTATTGGCAGTCCGGCGTTGGTGAATGCTTATGCAGTTTATTCGCAAATCAAATGTTCGGGGCGGGACTGAGATGTGCCAACGATCAGCCGTTGAATTGCCACGGGCACGAATTCATTAAGGTTCACCCTATGAAGACTAGCTCCCCTGCAGGGTGATTATCCAGGAAATTTAGCTTGTAATTGATAATGATAATGATTATCATTCCTCTATGGTGAAACTGACAGCCCAGCGACAGGCGATTCTTGATCTGATTAATGCTTCCAATCGGCATTGGGATGCCGAAGAATTATCGCGCGCGCTGGGCGATGCCGGTCAGGCCGTCGGTATTGCTACGGTTTATCGTGGACTGGCTTTTCTCGAGGCCGAAGGTCTGGTTGCTTCGATCCAGCTGGCCGACAGAAAACGATATGAGCGGGCTGATAAGGCGCATCATGATCATATGGTGTGCACGGCATGCGGACATATTGAAGAATTTGCCCATGCCACTATCGAAGCGCTGCAGGAAGCTGCTGCCAGGGAGCGGGGCTTTACCATTAGCGGGCATCAGCTGGTGATGTTTGGCCGCTGTGCGGATTGTACGAAGGGGAATAACACATGATTTCATCACTGGTGATTGTATTCCGGGAAATGCTGGAAATGGCGCTGGTTGTCGGCATGTTGATGGCAGCGACACGCGGCATGCCCGGTTCCCGCCGCTGGATCGGTCTTGGCGTGCTCGGCGGGGTGATCGGGGCCGGGCTGTTCGCGGTATTTATGGAGCAGGTCGAGTCGTCCTTCGATGGTGATGGTGAGTTTCTTTTCAATGCCGCGGTCTTGATGCTGGCATCAACGTTGATTGCCTGGACCGTTTTCTGGATGAGCCGGCACGGCAGGGAAATGGCAGCGCGAATGAAACAGGTTGGCGCCTCGGTGGTGGAAGGTGATCTGCCTTTCACGGCTCTGGCGATTGTTTCGTTCGCAGCAGTCCTGCGTGAAGGTGGTGAGGCGGTGTTCTTTCTGTTCGGCGCAGCCCAATCGCTCAGCGGGGGTGGATGGGTGCTGTTGTCCGGCGGTCTGCTGGGCGCTGTTGCCGCCCTGTGTGTGGGTGTGCTGCTTTATCTCGGGCTGGCAAAAATACCGGTCAATCGCCTGTTCAGTGTCGCAGGCTGGCTGCTGATGCTGCTGGCAGCAGGCATGGCTTCACAGGCTGCTTCCAATCTTGTCGCCATCGAATGGCTGCCGCCGTTGATTGATCCGTTGTGGAATACCTCGGCTCTGCTTTCGCAGGAGAGTCTGGCAGGCGAGTTGCTGCATGTGCTGATCGGCTATGATGAAGCGCCAAGCGCGCTGCAAATGCTGGTGTTTTCGGGTTCTCTGGCGGTGATGGTGCTGTTGTATTACCGATTACAGGATCATCAATCGGTCGACAGGGTTCGGGCCGCCTGATCTGATTCCGCCTGCAGCGGGGGGTAGTGGCCGGCGACCCGTTCCGGATCAAGGCCGATTTCTGCTGCATACTGTTTCAGATAGCCTTTCAGATAAGCCGGCTCGGGGAGATGATGATGGTCTTCCTCTTCAATGGCCTGCAGGTATTGCCTGGAAATTTTGGTATGTTCGGCAATGGCTGCAAGTTCCATACCTTTGAATTCGCGGATTTCCCTGAGCAATGAACCGGAGAAAACAGTGGCCACGGCCATGCGGTAGCGGATGCCGGCAGGGCTCTGCGCCTCTGTGGTCAGATCAACGACATTATTCTGACGGGGATCACCGGCATGCTGCCTTTCAGGTTTTTCAGTTTGTCCGGACGCCTGTTGTCGCAGCCCGGCATCGTAGGCCAGCCGTTTTTCAGCATGGGAGAGTGTATTGTAAGCCCGTTCGATGTCGGCCCGAATCTGGTTCAGTTCCGTATCATCAAACAACGAATAGACAGCCATGGAATCCGTCTTGTAGGTCAGTTTGGCCTGACGGTAGGCATTGATGATATCCATGTTTGAAGCATCAGGCTGAATTCCCAGCAATTGGTAGAAGTCAGGCTTGGTTCTGCTGCTCATGGTCGGTGGATTAACCCCGGTTATCCTGATCAAGCAAGGCTGCGGCCATATGCTCCAGATGAATCGCGGCACGTGATTGTGGGAAGGCATTCAGAAAGGGTCTGTGCTGGCGCAGCGCAGCAATGATCTGCCGGTCATGGTTGAGATGGCCCAGATAATCGAGCTTTTGGCCAAAATATTTTCCGCAGGCCATGGCCATGGATGATCCAAGTTCGGCATCTGCGGGCTCTAGAACCTGATTGACAATAAGGTGAAGTTTCTGGCGTTCAAGTTCACCCTGCAACAGGCGGCCGTGCTCCGGGTGCAACTGCTGCATGGCTTTCATGAATGATGCCAGTGTACGGATTTTTCTGTCCTCATCCTGGCGTACGCTCAGCACATGAGCCATCAGCTTTCTCGTCTGCTTGGGTGATTCACGCAGCCGGCGGGTGAGCGCACATTTGAGGAAGCGGTAGGTATTCTCAATGGATGTCGGATCGGGAACCACGGAGATGATGCCGCGCTCGGCCTGAATGAAGAAATCGAGGGTGTTGAAGCTGGTTCCGGCACCGAGATCCAGGATGACATAATCAGCATGGATCAGGCTCAGGTTGCGAATGATTTTCTGCTTCTGGAAATGCTTCAGGTTGGCGATTTCCAGTCCGTCTCCCGCACCGCTGATCAGGCCAAGCTTTGCCTCATGCATCGGTTCGATAAATTCGTTGATATGTCGTTTCTTGCTGCTAATGAAATCGGACAGGGTGAGTTTTGGATTCGCCATGCCGAGGCAAGTGTGCAGGTTGGCGCCGCCGAGATCGAGGTCGACCAGCACCACACGTTTATCCTGGCGGGAAAGCGCCAGTCCAAGGCTGGAGGAAATGAAACTTTTTCCTACGCCGCCCTTGCCGCTGGCTACTGCCCAGATATGCGGGCCATGGTGCGCGGGAGCCTTGGCAGCAGCCTGTGGATTCAGATGTACGACGGCCATGCGTCAGGCCGCCGTTGGTATCTGAAAACAGTTATTCAGCGCTGTTATGGGTTCACACATGCGTACTCCTACCTGTTTCTTCAAGTAGCGGATGCTATTGTAGTCGTAAATCCGCATGATGTGAAGGAAATCACTTATAAATGGATGATTTCACAGCCTCAAACGATCAGCATATAGTGTTTGCGAATGTCTCAAGCCGGCCATTCACTACCAGACTTTAGAGTCCCCGATAGGGGATCAGTAACCCCCTCGCCTTTAGGCGACGGATAGGTATTTTTCCATGGTATGCAAGACTATAAGCGTGGCAGCCACACAGTATGGGATTGTAAATATCATGT
>JAJRTF010000084.1 GCA_021545585.1 Zetaproteobacteria bacterium | reverse complement strand
TAGCGCGCAGTAAGGAGATGGTGATCTATGCGGGTTCAATCAACAGAGACCATGTCCACATGCTGATAGGTATTCCTCCGAACTTATCAGTATCGAGAGCAGTGCAATATCTGAAAGGAAAGAGCTCGCATAAGCTTCTATCAGAGTATCGACATTTGAAGAAGAGATATTGGGGGCAGCACTTGTGGGGGCGGGGCTACTGGGTTTGCTCCAGTGGAAATGTGACGGATGAAGTATGGAAAGAGTATATTAAGAATCAGAAGCCATCGCATCCGGATGATGACTTTGAAGTGGTGTAGTCAGTCGGCCGGATGGCCGACCAATCACCGGCTTCCAGCCGTAAAAGGAAGCCACCGGCTTTTAGCCGGTGGTCGTTCACGGTCTGTGCTTGCGAATCATATGAGTAGGAACAAAAAAAGCGGACTCTTTCGAGTCCGCCTTATGATTGCCTGCAACAGCTTAGCTGTAGTAGCTGATCATGTTCTCCAGGGAGCGCACCTTGATCTTGGAAGCATTGCCGGCTGAACCGAATGCTTCATAACGTGCCACGCAGATGTCTTTCATGGCATCCTTGGCAGCTTTGTAGAACTTGCGAGGGTCAAAGTTGGATGGATTCTCTTTCAGGTGACGACGAACAGCACCGGTGGAAGCCATACGCAGATCGGTGTCGATGTTGACTTTACGCACGCCGGACTTGATGCCCTTGACGATTTCTTCAACAGGCACACCGTAGGTTTCGCCCATTTCACCACCGTACTCGTTGATGATTTTCAGCCAGTCCTGTGGTACGGAAGATGAACCGTGCATGACCAGATGAGTGTTCGGCAGTGCCGCATGAATCTCTTCAATGCGGTCGATACGCAGTACTTCACCTGTTGGCGGTTTGGTGAATTTGTATGCACCGTGTGAAGTACCGATGGCGATAGCCAGTGCATCCACATTGGTCTGCTCAACAAAATCAACAGCTTCATCCACGCCGGTCAGCAGCTGATCCATATCCAGCTTGCCTTCCGCACCATGGCCGTCTTCTTCACCCATTTCACCTGTTTCCAGTGAGCCCAGGCAACCCAGTTCGCCTTCAACAGAAACGCCGCCGGCATGTGCCATATCGACGACAGTTTTGGTGACGTTGACATTGTACTCGAAGGAGGCTGGCGTTTTGCAATCGGCTTCCAGAGAGCCGTCCATCATGACCGATGAGAAACCGGACTGGATGGAACGCAGGCAGACTGCAGGCTCGGAACCGTGATCCTGATGCATGACAACAGGGATGTGCGGATACTGCTCAATGGCAGCAGCAATCATATGACGCAGGAACGGCTCGCCGGCATAACCGCGTGCTCCGGCAGATCCCTGCATGATCACCGGTGAATCCGTTTCATCGGCAGCTTCCATGATGGCATGAACCTGCTCCATATTGTTTACATTGAATGCCGGCATGCCGTAGCTGTTTTCAGCTGCATGATCCAGCAATTGTCGTAGTGAAATGAGTGCCATTTCTTTCCTCCTTGGTATTTTGCAGGGCTTTTAAATGAATAATTCGCCCGGCAGTTTGGCCCTGACGGGCCTTAAAATCAATAACGCAGCATCAATCGTGACTTGCGTTAGTCATTACCCACCTGAATGATCTTCATGGCATTGGTGCCGCCAGCCTCACCCATCGGTGTGCCGAAGGTCATGATGATCAGGTCCTTCTCATCTGCCAGCCCGTTATCCAGGAGCATCTTTTTAATATCCAGAGTCGCTTTCGGTGCGTCCTGAGGACCGTAATTTTCCGGCATACACAGCGGATTGACATTACGGAACAGGGATACGCGCCCAAGGGTTTCCTCACTGGCAGTGACTGCGTAAATCGGCACATCTCCCAAATGACGGGACATGTACAGCGTTGTGTTGCCGGTATGCGTAAAGGCCATGATCGCGCGGATATCCATCATGCGTGCAGAGTCCATGGCCTGGCGGGCAATGCATTCATCGACGGAGTGGGGCGGGAAGCGCGGATCGCGTGTCTGGCTGGATGGCAGAACCCGCTGCTTCTCGGTTTCGATACAGGTTCGGTGCATGGCCAGAACAGCCTCCACCGGGTATTTACCGGCAGCCGACTCACCCGACAGCATCACTGCATCGGCGCCGTCCAGAACGGCATTGGCCACATCGTTGACCTCGGCACGGGTAGGAATCGGATTGTCACACATGGATTCCATCATCTGGGTGGCAACAATAATCGGGCAGTTGTACTTTGGCGCCATACGCAGCATTTTCTTCTGTACAGGTGGTACAGCTGCATCACCGATTTCAACACCGAGATCACCACGGGCTACCATGACAACATCCGAAGCTTCCATAATGGACTTCAGATTCTCATCCAGAACCGCTTCAGCCCTTTCCACCTTGGCAACCAGACCTGCGTGTGAACCTTCTGCCTCGACCAGTCTGCGGGCATATTCCATGTCTGCACCATTGCGGGGGAATGAAATGGCAATGTAATCAACGCCGATGGAGCAGGCCGTCTTGATATCTTCTTTGTCCTTGTCGGTCAGGGCTGCGGCGGAAAGGCCGCCGCCGGCCCGGTTGATGCCCTTATTGTTGGACAGTACGCCGCCGATGACAACGGTGCAGTGAATCTCCTGACCTTTGACCTCGTCTACATCCATGACAATCAGACCGTCATTGAGCAGCAGGCGGGCGCCCGGTTCAACATCGTCGATCAGTTCCTTGTATGTCAGGCCGACGCGTTCGTCAGTGCCGTCGTCCAGACCCAGAGCGCCGTCGATAATGAACTTCTGGCCCGGCTCCAGCATGGTTTTACCTGTTTTGAACTTGCCAATACGAATTTTCGGCCCCTGCATATCGGCCAGAATGCCGACCACGACACCATTGTTCTTGGCGGCAGCACGGACGTTTTCTGCCCGTGTGCGATGTTCCTCAGGCGTACCATGGGAAAAGTTCAGGCGCACAACATTAACGCCTGCACCGATTAACTGATCCAATACATCAGGAGATTCCGAGGAGGGACCGATGGTTGCTACAATTTTGGTTCTACGGATTCTATCGCTCACTTAACTGCACGCTCCTCGAGCATTGCAACCGCAGGCAGCTTCTTGCCTTCCAGGAATTCCAGAAAGGCACCGCCACCGGTTGAAATGTATGATACCTTGTCAGAGATACCATATTTGGATACTGCTGCCAGCGTATCTCCGCCACCGGCGATGGAGAATGCATCGGATTCGGCGATAGCCAGTGAAATAGCCTTGGTGCCTTCACCGAACTGATCGAACTCGAACACACCGACCGGACCGTTCCAGACAATCGTGCCGGCATTCTTCAGGATTTCCGCCAGTTCTGCAGCGGAATCGGGGCCAATATCAAAAATCATGTCATCATCAAGGGTTTCATCAACATTTTTCAGTGTGGCTTCAGCAGTAGGGGAGAACTCCTTGGCGCATACCACATCGGTAGGGACCGGAATGCTGCCACCGCGTGCTTCAGCATCAGCAGTCAGTTTTTTGCAGGTATCGACCAGATCGGCCTCATACAGTGATTTCCCGACCGGCTTGCCGGCTGCGGCAATAAAGGTGTTGGCGATACCGCCGCCAACCACCAGCTGATCCACGATTTTACTCAGGGATTCCAGAACGGTCAGCTTGGTGGATACCTTGGATCCGCCGACGATGGCCACCATCGGACGAGCCGGATTATCCAGTGCGCTGCCGAGTGCTTCCAGTTCTGCTGCCAGAAGCGGGCCTGCACAGGCAACCGGTGCAAACTTGCCGGCACCGTGAGTGGATGCCTGGGCGCGGTGAGCGGTGCCGAATGCATCCATGACATACACATCACACAGCGATGCATATTTTTTGGACAGGGCGTCATCATTTTCCTTTTCACCGACATTGAAACGGATGTTTTCCAGCAGTACCAGTTCGCCATCAGCAACTTCAGGAGCGTTGTCCAGGTAATCCTTGATCAGACGAACTTCCTTGCCGAGAATCCTGGAAAGGTGACGCGCTACCGGAGCCAGTGAGAATTTCTCGTCGTATTCACCTTCGGTCGGACGACCCAGATGGCAGCAAACCTGTACTTTTGCACCAGCTTCCATGGCTTTCTGCATGGTAGGCAGGCTGGCACGGATACGGGTATCATCACCGACTTCACCGTCAACAATCGGCACATTCAGGTCTTCGCGAATCAGAACGCGTTTACCCTTGAGATCAAGATCGGTCATTTTAATTACAGACATCAGTTACTCCTTGGAATCATGAACACCCATTCTTGCCGGCAATCGTGACAGCAGGATGACATTCACGGTTTGTATCAATATTTGCGAACGCTTGTCGCTGCCGGCTGTCCTGTTTTTGATAGAGGGGGACAGGGGGCAATGACAAACGCGGGACACCTCAACCTAGGTGCCCCACGCAGGTTTACTTTAGGCAATGTGACGCAGTACGCGCAGCATATTGCAGGTATAGCCATATTCATTGTCGTAGAAGGCAACGATCTTGACGAAGGTGTTGTCGATAGCGATACCGGCAGTGGAATCAAAGATGGATGGATGAGAATCACCGCGGAAATCGGTGGAAACCACTTTTTCATCGGTGAAGCCCAGAACATCTTTCAGTTCGCCTTCGGAAGCGGTCTTCATGGCGGCAACGATGTTGTCGTAGGAAGTCTCTTTTTCCAGCTCAACGGTCAGATCCACCACGGATACGTCAGAAGTCGGTACGCGGAAAGCCATGCCGGTCAGTTTACCATTCAGGGAAGGAATCACCTTGCCCACAGCCTTGGCTGCGCCGGTAGAGGATGGAATGATGTTTTCCAGAATACCGCGACCACCGCGCCAGTCTTTATTGGACGGGCCGTCCACAGTTTTCTGGGTGGCTGTTGCAGCATGTACGGTGGTCATCAGGCCACGTTTGATGCCGAAGCTGTCGTTCAGAACCTTGGCAACGGGTGCCAGACCATTGGTGGTGCAGGATGCGGCTGAAACAATCGCTTCGCCGGCATAATCGTTGTGGTTGACACCGTAAACGAACATCGGGGTGTCATCCTTGGATGGTGCGGACTGCAATACCTTCTTGGCGCCGGCATCGAGGTGAGCCTGGCAGGTTTCCTTGGTCAGGAAGAAACCGGTACATTCGAGTACAACATCAACACCGATTTCGTCCCATTTCAGATCAGCCGGGTTGCGCTCGGCAGTCAGACGAATGCTTTTACCATCGACAACCAGATTGCCACCGTCAACAGTAACGTCGCCGTCAAAGCGACCATGCACGGAATCGTATTTGAGCATGTATGCCTGATAGTCCGCATCGAGCAAATCGTTGATGCCGACCACTTCCATGTCCGGGAAGTCCTTGGCAATGGCGCGGAACGCCATGCGGCCAATGCGGCCAAATCCGTTAATACCAACTTTAATCGTCATAGTTATCTCCTCTCCTTAGTTATCTAATTATTAAGCTACTTCGTTTACAGCGGCCACAACGGCTTCCGTTGTAATGCCGAACAGTTTGAACAGTTCGCCGGCAGGGGCTGATTCGCCGAAGGTATCGATACCGATGACCTTGCCGTTCAGACCGACATACTTGCCCCAGAAGCCGGTAACGCCTGCTTCAACTGCAACACGGGCGGTTACTGCGGATGGCAGGATGGATTCTTTATAGGCTGCGTCCTGAGCGTCAAAACGCTCGGTGCACGGCATGGAAACCACGCGTATTTTCTTGTCGGACAGCTCTTTCTGGGCTGCCATGGCCAACTGTACTTCAGAGCCGGTGGCAATGATGATGACATCCGGCTTACCCTTGCAATCGCTCAGGATGTAACCGCCACGCTCGATGTTGGCGACCTGCTCATCACTGTAATCGTTGCAGGGCAGGCCCTGACGGGTAAAGATCAGTGTGGATGGCAGGTCGCGACGCTCAACAGCAACCTTCCATGCTACTGCCGATTCGACTGCGTCACACGGGCGCCAGGTATTCATGCGCGGAATCATGCGCAGCGTGGCAATCTGCTCGACCGGCTGATGGGTCGGTCCGTCTTCGCCCAGACCGATGGAGTCATGGGTGTAAACGAAGATTGTGCCGATCTTCATCAGGGCAGACATGCGAATCGCATTGCGTGCGTATTCCGAGAACATCAGGAATGTGCCGCCGAATGGGATGACGCCGCCATGCAGTACCATGCCGTTCATCATGTGTGACATGCCGAATTCACGCACACCGTAGTGCATGTAATTGCCTTCCGGGGAGTCCTTGGAGAAGGCAACCGCTTCAGGCCATTTGGTGTTATTGGAAGGGGCCAGATCAGCAGATCCGCCTACCAGTTCAGGCAGAGCTGCGGCAAATGTGCCAATGGTTTTCCCGGATGCTACACGGGTAGCCCAGCCCGGCTTCTCTTCACGCAACTGCTTGATCCATGCGTTGGCTGCAGCGTTGAAGCCCTCAGGCAGCTTGCCGGCCTGACGGCGCTCAAATTCAGCCGCTTCTTCAGGGAACTCAGCTTTGTAGGCATCGAAACGTGCCTGCCAGTCGGCTTCGGCAGCTGCACCCTTGTCTTTGGCATTCCAGCCTGCATAGACATCATCCGGAATTACAAATGGATCGTATTCCCAGCCCAGTTCCTTACGGACCAGTGCACATTCTTCATCACCCAGGGCGGCGCCATGGCAGTCATGTGAACCGGCCTTGTTCGGGGAGCCATAACCGATGATGGTCTTGCAGCAGATCATGGTCGGCTGGTCGGTGTTGGCGCGGGCGGTTTCAATAGCGGCCTTGATCTCATCAGCATCATGACCATCGACATTGCGAATCACCTGCCAGCCGTAAGACTCAAAGCGCCCCGGGGTATCATCGGTAAACCAGCCTTCGACTTCACCGTCAATGGAGATGCCGTTGTCATCCCAGAACATGATCAACTTACCCAGACCCAGGGTTCCGGCCAGTGAGCACGCTTCGTGTGAAATACCTTCCATCAGGCAACCGTCGCCGTGGAAAACGTAGGTGTAGTGATCGACAATCTCGTGGCCCGGCTTGTTGAACTGGCCGGCAAGCATTCGCTCGGCAACTGCCATGCCCACAGCGTTGGTAATGCCCTGGCCCAGTGGCCCGGTGGTGGTTTCAACACCCGGTGCATAACCGTATTCCGGATGGCCCGGGGTGCGGGAATGAAGCTGGCGGAACTGCTTGATTTCATCCATCGGAAGGTCGTATCCGGACAGGTGAAGCAGGGAATAGATCAGCATGGAGCCATGGCCGTTAGACAGAACAAAGCGATCACGATCGGCCCAGTCGGTATTGCCCGGATTATGCTGGAGATAATCGTTCCACAGGACTTCGGCGATATCCGCCATACCCATTGGAGCGCCCGGATGGCCTGAATTTGCCTTTTGCACTGCGTCCATGGAGAGGGCGCGTACGGCGTTAGCCAGATGTCTGCGATTGTTGCTCATATTCTATTCCCCTTTATAATTTTATGGTTCAAAGCTATGAACCCTATTTATTTTGTGTATAAATTCTAATCAATAGTTATTATTATATATATATAAGTTTAACTTATATATTGATGGCCGCTCTTATATGTGAAGCGTAGTCTGCACATGGCGGATGTTGCCGATACCGCCATCCAGAACAACCGTATCGGTGGTCATGAACTTGCCATAGTTGTCGTGACCGGTCTTCACGTGACGTACATAGGCGCCCGAAGTCAGGCCGGTGGCGATGAACAGGCAGTCATCAGAAGTGACCAGTTCATCACGGCTGATGATGCGCTTCGTGTCGATGTCTTCTTTTTTACACAGTTCAATCTCAAAATCCTTCTGCGGAGCCATGCGGCCGAACATTTCCGCACCCATGGCACGGGCTGCACATGCGGTCACAATGCCTTCCGGTGTGCCGCCGATACCAAACAGGGCATCTGAGCCCATGTTGAGTACAGCCTGAATGGCACCATTCACATCGCCGTCGGTGGCCAGACGAATCTTGGCACCCGTAGCATAGACTTCCTTCATCATTTCCTGATGACGCGGTTTGTCGAGGATGAAAATCTTCAGCTCGCGCACATCCTTGCCCAGAGCCTTGGCCAGCTGATTCAGGCGATCTGCAACCGGGGCTTCGGCATCAATCTTGCCGCGCGCGGCTTTCGGGTACACCTGCTTGTCCATATAGAAGCAGGATCCGGGCCGATACATGGAGCCTTCGGGGGCTGCTGCCAGCGTTACGATTGAGCCCGGCATGTCCTTGGCGAACAGATTGGTACCTTCAATCGGATCCACGGCGATATCCACGCCAATGCCTTCGCCGGTGCCCACCTTCTCATCATCATACAGTGCCGGGGCTTCGTCCTTGGCACCTTCACCGATAACGATGACGCCGTTCATTTTAACCTGATTGATGCGCTCGCGCATGGCATCCACTGCCAGGCCGTCACCCTCATCCTTCTGGCCGGAGCCGACAAACGGTGCACATGCCCGGGCTGCTGCCTCACAGACTTCAACCAAATCAATTTTCAGATTGCTGACTTTACCCATGCTATCTACCCCTCCAGTAGTATGATGAAATGATGATGAAATGTTTTTTGCGAGGCGGCACCCTACAGGATTTGCTGCGGATTGGCGAGTTTGGAAAATTAGATGGTGGTAAAAACTGCCGCAAAAGCCATATCAACTGTTCAGAGTTCTGATCAGTTGTGCATGGATATGCTGATTGCATGCGGCAATGATGGGCGAGGAAAGCTTGCGGCACGGGAATAACGGTGAGCCGGAAAAATCACCCGTCATGCATCCGGCTTCAGAGGCGATCAGGCTTCCGGCAGCAAAATCCCACAGCTTCTCGCCCCCGTGTGTAATAAAATGTCCGCGCCCGGCGGCCAGCCATGCCCATTCCAGGGCGCAGGTGCCGATATTGCGCTGGCTGCGGTACAGACCCTGATTCAGCATGGCCTGTTTGGCACCGGCATCCAGTCTTTTGAAATCAATGAAGCCGACGGCCCCGGAAAGCTCGCTTGCTTCCGCAGCATGGATGAGTGTGCGATTCAGATGGGCGCCGCAGCCATGGATGGCGGAAAATGTTTCACCGCGCACAGGGTCGTAAATACATGCCAGTACAGGATGCCCGTCTTTGATCAGTGCCAGCGATGTGCCGAATACAGGAATGCCGGCGACAAAGTTGGTTGTGCCATCCAGTGGATCAAGACACCAGTATTGTCCACCGGCTTCGTTCAGGCACTGCATTTGATCAGCTTCGGACATTTCTTCACCGAGAAAAGGAATGTTCGCATCAAGCGCGGCCAGGCCCTGCTCAATAAAGCTCTGACAGGCGATGTCTGTTTCGGTGACCACCGAACCGTCCGATTTATTGGCGCTGACAATCTTTTCGTAAAAGGCCGGCATTATAATATTGCTGCCGGCCTGCTTGATGATGGATGTTATAGCAACAAGCATGGTGTTGTAGTCGGACATGAAGCCTCCCATTGCAGGGGTGGAAGCTAGCGTATTTTTTCGGGGATGCGATGCCGGTCATTTCTGGCTATTATGCCGCTACGTTACCGGGTGAGACCCTGAAGAGGAGAGGAAGCATGGCATTAAAAGGCAAAATGGTGATTGGGCAGTCCGGCGGTCCGACTGCGGTGATCAACCAGTCACTGGTAGGAGCCGTTCTGGAAGCGAGAAAGCATCCTGAAATTACAGGCATCCTTGGTGCACATCATGGTATTGCCGGTATCATGGCAGAGGACTTTATCGATCTGACGACGCAATCAGATGCACAGCTGGAGCTTGTAGCGAATACGCCGGCGGCAGCACTGGGCTCGGTGCGTCTCAAGCCGGGCAAAGCCGAGTGCGAGCGTGTATTCGAGGTGTTTAAGAAAAACGATGTGCGCTATTTCTTTTATATAGGCGGCAACGATTCAGCCGAAACGGCACATATCATCGCCGAAATGGCCAAAGAAGAGCATTACGATTTCTGTACCGTGCATCTTCCGAAAACCATCGATAATGATCTCAGGGTGACGGACCACTGTCCGGGTTTTGCCTCGGCGGCCCGTTTCGTCGCGCTGGCATTTATGGGCGATGACCGTGATAACGCCGCACTGGCCGGAATCAAGATCAATGTTGTGATGGGACGCCATGCGGGCTTCCTGACTGCGGCTTCTGCGCTGGCTCGCCAGGATGAGGGCGATGGCCCGCATCTGATTTATCTTCCTGAACGTGCATTCAATGTGGCCAGCTTTCAGGCGGATGTGAAACGTATGATGGTCAACTACGGCCGTTGCGTGGTTGCTGTTTCGGAAGGTGTGGCAGATGCCGATGGCAATCCGATTGCCAGTACGGGTGAGAAAGATTCGCACGGCAATGTACAGCTGTCCGGCACCGGAGCATTGGGGGACTTCCTGTCCACGAGGGTCAAGGAGGCGTATGCCGGTGAAACAGTGCGTGTGCGTGCTGATACGTTTGGCTACCTGCAGCGCAGTTATCCGACCATTGTCTCCGAGGTGGATGCCCGTGAAGCCCGTGAGTCTGGTGGTTTCGGTGTGTCGCATGCGGTACATAGCGGTGAGAATGGCTCAATCGCGATTCGCCGGCTTTCCAGTGCGCCCTATCAGAGTGACTATTTCGTTACTCCGTTGTCTACCGTGGCGCGAGAGGCGACTGAAATGAAGGACGAGTATATTCATGCCGATGGCAATGATGTCACGGAAGCATGGCTGGAATATCTGCGCCCGCTGGTTGGTGAGCTGCCACGCATGGGTAAGCTGTTCTAGATGTATTCAGGCTGAAGTCGTAATCAGGCCGGTGACACTGTGTGTCATCGGCCTTTTTTGTGCCCGATGATGCTATGAATCTGTTAGCATGATAAGAGCTGATGGATCGTGACAGGGTCGACGCTCGTTTGACTTGCAGGGGCGATTTGGACAGGGTGCGCGCCCAAAAATAAGCTTCATTCAAGGTGCCT
Organism: Zetaproteobacteria bacterium; assembly: GCA_021545585.1. Classification (GTDB taxonomy): domain Bacteria; phylum Pseudomonadota; class Zetaproteobacteria; order Mariprofundales; family Mariprofundaceae; genus JAJRVH01. The sequence goes on along the minus strand of JAJRTF010000084.1, from coordinate 23,603 downwards.
TTTCACATGTCTAAAACCAGCCAACCAACCCGCAGTATTACTGATGTTCCAGCTCTGGATAAAACATCCGAGGGGTTGGTAAAGGGTATTCAGCGTCATTATTTGCGTACCCTTGGGCAGCATACGGCGAGCCGCTCCAACCATTACCGTTATCAGGCGGTCGCTTACACGATTCGTGATCATCTGATGGAAGGCTGGAAGAACACCAAGGACGCATATATCGAGAAGGGCGGCAAACGCGCTTATTATCTGTCGCTGGAATTTCTGATGGGTCGTGCGCTTGGCAATGCCATTCTGAATCTTGGCCTAGATGCCGAAACCGGGGAAGCATTGCATGATCTGGGCATGGACTTTGAAGAAAAAATCGAACGCGAACAGGATGCGGGTCTGGGTAATGGCGGCCTGGGCCGTTTGGCGGCCTGCTTTGTGGATAGCTGCGCAACCCTGCAGCTGCCGGTGACCGGTTATGGTATTCGCTATGAGTACGGCATGTTTCGCCAGAAAATTGTCAATGGCTGTCAGGTCGAAGAGCCCGACCACTGGCTGCGTAACGGTAATATCTGGGAAATTGAACGTCCGGAATATACTCAGTCCATTCAGTTCGGTGGACGAAGCGAAGCATATCATGATGATCAGGGCGTAGCGCATATGCGCTGGGTGGACAGTGATGATGTTTTGGCTGTCCCGTTCGACACCCCGATTCCGGGTTTTAAAAACGGTACGGTGAATACGCTGCGCCTGTGGAAGTCGGCGGCTACCGATGAATTCAATCTCGGCGAGTTCAATGCCGGTGATTACACCGAGGCCGTAGCGGCCAAGAATGCAGCCGAAGATATCTCCATGGTGCTGTATCCGAATGATGCCAGTGAGAATGGTAAGGAACTGCGTCTGCGCCAGCAGTATTTCCTGGCCAGTGCCAGTATCAAGGATGTGATTCGCCAGTGGGTGTCGGCACACGGGGAAGATTTTAGTGAGTTTGCCGACAAGAATGTCTTCCAGCTCAATGATACGCACCCGACTGTTTCGGTGGCTGAATTGATGCGTATCCTGATGGATGATTATCGTCTGGACTGGGATGCAGCATGGGCTGTTACCAGCCGTACCATGGCCTACACCAATCATACATTGCTGCCTGAAGCGCTTGAACGCTGGCCGGTTTATCTGTTCGGCCGTCTGTTGCCGCGCGTGCTGGAGATTATTTACGAAATCAATGCCCGTTTTCTGGCCGAAGTGGCACGCCGCTGGCCGGGTGACACGGAACGGCAGAGACGTATGTCGATCATCGAGGAGGGTGGCGTGCAGCAGGTGCGCATGGCCTATCTTGCCTTGGTTGGCAGTTTCTCGGTCAATGGTGTGGCCCAGCTGCATTCGGATTTGCTCAAGGAAGGCCTGTTTGCCGATTTCCATGCCATGTGGCCCGAGAAGTTCAACAACAAGACCAATGGCGTGACCCAGCGCCGCTGGATAGCCTGGTGCAATAAGCCCATGTCAGCCCTGATCTCCGAACATATCGGCGATGCATGGATCACCGAGCTTGGCCAGCTTAAGCAGCTGGCGCCGCTGGCAGATGATGCCGATTTCCGTCGCAAATGGGCCGATTGCAAATTTCGCAACAAGCAGCGTCTGGCCAGACTGGTCGAGAAAGAATGCGGTGTTTCCTTTAGCCCTGATGCGATGTTCGATATTCAGGTCAAGCGTATTCACGAATACAAGCGTCAGTTGCTGAATATTCTGCACGTTATTCACCTGTATGACCGCATCAAGCGCGGCGATACGGACAACTGGACATCGCGCTGTGTGTTGATCGGCGGCAAGGCTGCTCCGGGCTACTGGATGGCCAAGCAGATTATCAAGCTGGTGAATAATGTGGCTGAGGTGATTAACAACGATCCCGATGTCGGCGACAAACTGAAGGTCGTATTCTTTCCGAACTATCGCGTGTCAGCCATGGAAGTGATCTGCCCGGCGGCTGATCTGTCCGAGCAGATATCCACTGCCGGCAAGGAAGCTTCGGGCACCGGTAATATGAAGTTCATGATGAACGGTGCGATGACTATCGGCACGCTTGATGGCGCCAATATCGAGATTCGCGAGGAAGTGGGCGATGAGAACTTCTTCCTGTTCGGTTTGACCGCTGATGAAGTGGAGAAGACACATGGCTCATACGATCCGAGTGCAATTATCGCCGCTGATGATGACTTCAAGCGTGTGATGGAATTACTCGAATGTGGCCATTTCAATCAGTTCGAGGCCGGGGTGTTTTCCCCGATCTGTGCCGCCATTCGCAGCAACAGTGATCCGTGGCTGGTGGCTGCTGATTTCCGTTCCTATCTGGAGGCGCAGCAGCGGGCTTCTGCCGTATTTCAGGATAGAGAAGCCTGGTTGCGCATGAGTATCCTGAACACTGCATTCAGTGGTAAGTTCTCCACTGATCGTACCATGCAGGATTATAATCGTGAGATATGGGGTCTTTCGCCGATTGCTCCAAAGTAGTAAGCGGCAGGAAGTAGAAAAACAATGGACGCAGGGCGGTTTCCCGCCCTGCGTTTTTTTATGGCTGTTGTATCCGCCGGGCCAGCTCGGCGGCTCCGAGCAGGCCGCCACGGTCATTCAGGCTTGAACGCAGAACTTTGATGCGTCCTTTTAGCGGGTTAATCAGTTGGGCATCCATCTCCTGTATTAGTGACGGGTAAAATATGTCCCATGCCCCGGTCAGGCCGCCGCTGATACTCACGATTTTGATATCCATGAGTTTAATTGTTTCAGCCAGAGCCCGGCCAAGATACAGGCCGGCATCGTCAATAACCTGGACAGCACGTTCATCACCGTTAACTGCTGCAGCATGAACGCCCGCACTATCCAGAGTTACTCCACTCTTTTCCCGATAGCGATCAGCCACTGCTGTAGCCGAAGCATAGGCTTCAACACAGCCGGTTCCGCCGCAGCCACAAAATCTTGCCTGCCCATCGTAGGCAATGCGCAAATGCCCGAATTCCATGGCCATGCCGTTCTCACCTGTGTAGGGACGGCCATCCAGAATCAGGCCGCCACCGACACCTGTGCCGAGAGTGATGTGCAACAGATTCCTGACCCCTTGTCCAACGCCGCAATGCAGTTCGCCGATGGCTGCACACAGCGCATCATTCTGGGCTGCAACCTTGATGCCCAGGCGCTTGCCGAGTTGTTCGGAAAGGGCGAAATTGTGCAGCTGGGGCAGGTTCGGGGAAGCGGCCAGTATGCCGGAGTCACCTATAAAGAAACCGGGAAAGCCAATACCGAAGGCTGCGATACTGTTGCCTGCAAGCATCGGTTCGCAGGCATGGACAATGGTATCGAGGATGTGGGTTTCAGCAGCAGTTCTGGAGTCAGAGATGAAGCGGCTGAAGTCTGCCTGCACCTTTGTTTGACTGGTGATCGTACCATTGGCCTGAATCCGCACCAGACGCAGATGGGTGCCGCCGATATCAGCGGCAAGGATATCGGTCATCAGTCCAGCAGGCTCTGATACAGGCTGGCATATTCCTCGGCGGAAGCTTCCCACGAGGAGTTGCGTTTCAGGGCACGATTGCGGATGCGCGACCAGATGGCCGGTGTTTTGTACACCGAAACAGCCTGCTCAAGAGCGGCATCAAAAGCCTCCGGCGTGGCATCAGTGAAGTGAAAGCCGGTGGCACGGGATTTTTTCGACCCATAGTCCACAACCGTATCACGCAATCCGCCTGTGGCGCGGACCACCGGCACCGTGCCGTATCGCATTGCCATCAGCTGGCCCAGACCGCAGGGCTCGAAGCGTGACGGCATCAGGAAGATGTCGCCGCCGGCATAAATCTGCCGCGCGAGGTCTTCATTGAAGCCGCGATAGAAATGCATCTGTCGAGGATGTCTGCCGGCCAGATAATGCAGGGCCTGCTCGCTGTGTGCATCCCCCGACCCAAGTACCGCCAGTTGATAGCCGCGTTCAAGCCAGGTGTTTGCATTAGCCAGCAGCAGATCGATGCCTTTTTGATCGGCCAGACGGGAAATCAGGGTCAGCAGCGGTGTGTCGGCTGACTCATCCAAACCACAATGCTTTTGCAATGCCTGCTTGCATTGTTTTTTACCGGCAATTTTTCCCGCTCCAAATTGCGCGGCAATAACCAAATCGGTCTGCGGATTCCAGTGATTGATATCCAGGCCGTTAACGATGCCGCTCAGGCGGTCGGCATGATTGTGCAGGAAGCCTTCCAGATGGCAGCCATATTCGGGTGTCATGATTTCCTTGGCATAGGACGGGCTGACCGTGGTAATGGCATCCGCGGATTCAATGCCGCCTTTCATGCAGTTGATTTGGTGATGAAACTCATAGCCGTCGTGGTGAAAATAGTGGCTGGGCATACCCAGACGGTGAATCCAGTCGGCCGGAAAAATACCCTGGTAGGCGAGATTATGGATGGTATAAACGGTTTTGGCCTTGGCGATACCGGTATGATGCTGATACTGGGTTTTCAGCAGCAATGGAACCATGCCGGTCTGCCAGTCATGGCAATGCAGGATATCAACCGGCTTGCCAAGCTGCGCAGCAACCTCAAGCGCCACCCGGTCAAAGAGCAGGAAACGCAGCAGATTGTCGTCATAGGCGCCGCCAGCCGGGCCATACAGACCATCGCGGTCATACAGGTCATCCTGCTCAATCAATATGAATCGAAGACCATCCACGCTGGCCGTATGCAGTGGACATTGGCGTTTAATGCCATCGGCCCACATCTCGATGGATTTTTTCAAAGGCCTGGTCTTGATGTTATTGGCAAAAAGATGGCGTCGGTAGAAGGGCAGGATGACCGTTACTTGGTGGTCAATTTTTTGCAGTGCATGCGGCAGGGATCCGGCTACATCTGCAAGGCCGCCGGTTTTGGCCAGGGGCGCTGCCTCAGATGCAATGAATACGATATTCAGTTTTGCCATGTGTCTCCCCCGACAGCGAAAGTCGGCAAATGCTAGCAGAATTAAAGCATGGGCTAAACTGCCGCTGCGAGCCGGCAGCTGCATCATGGGTAGGCCGGAACAAGCTGGCGCATGGAAAATTTGTCTTTTGACGGGGTTCTGCGCTAAGATGCTGTCATGTCCAAGCTAATCGTACGATCTGCCAGCGGTGAGCATGTTTATACTATTGATGATGAAATCGGCATTGGCCGGCATCCAAAGTGTGCTGTGTGTCTGCATGATTCGATGGTTTCCAAACGTCATGCGATGATTCGCAAGGTTGGCGAAGATTATATCTTCGAAGATACGGGCAGTTCTAACGGCTCTTTCATTGATGGCGTGCGGGTGCGGCGGCATAAGCTTAAGGACGGCGACCAAATCACCATGGGCAAGGTGACGCTGCAGTTTCAGGCTGAAACCGAGGCCGAAAAGCTGGCCAAGCGGGTGAACATTTCCCATGTCTCCGATATTTCGCAGGTGCAGGACCGTATTCAGGTCTCAAGCATGGAGAAATTTATGCCTGAGGCATCGGTGAGCGACCTCTCGGTGCTGCGCGGCGATTATGAGAAGCTGCGCCTGGGTAATGAACTGATGCAGAATATTGGTCTTGAACGCGACCTTACTGCAGCACTTGAAAAAGTATGCGCGGAACTGGTGCGTATCTTTGCAGCGGATCGTTGTGTGGTCATGCTAGATGAAGACTCCACCGGTGAGATGAAGCCGACGGCTATGCATACGGCGGCGGGAAAAGATGAAGCGGTTCGAGTGTCTGAATCAGTGCTGCGTGAAGTTCGCGAAAGCCGCACGGCGGTATTGCTTTCCGATACCAGTATGGATGATCGCTTTTCACAGGTATCATCGCTGATTTTGCAGGGCATTCATTCAGTGATGTGCGCCCCTATCCTGTATGATGGTGCATTTTTCGGCGTTGTACATCTGGACAGTCAGCGAACCCATGCGAGTTTTAGCCGCAAGGATCTGCAGCTATTGACCGGTATTGTGCGTTATGTGGCCATGACAGTGAGTAATACCCGTCTGGTTCATCAGATTGAAGAAGAGGCTGCATCCAAGGCCCAGTTTGAGAGACTTTTATCACCTTCGGTTGTGGAGCAGGTGATGAGCGGCAAGGTGGTGCTTGATAAGGGGGGCGAGCTGCGCGATGTGACGATTTTATTTGCCGATATTCGGGGCTTTACCAGTCTCAGCCAGCGTTCCAGCCCGACCAGCGTGGTGGCGATGCTCAATCAGTATTTTGAAACCATTGTTGATGTGGTGTTCAAGTACAGCGGCACGGTGGATAAATATATTGGTGATGAAATCATGGTTTTGTTTGGTGCACCGGTGTCCGTAGACCGCCCGGCGGATCGGGCGGTGGCCTGCGCGCTGGAAATGCAGGGCGCAATGGAACAATTCAATATTGATCGCGAACGCAATGGCGAGGAGCCGATACAGATCGGTATCGGCATTAATTCCGGTGAGGTGGTTGTGGGTGCGATCGGATCAACGAAAACAATGCAGTACACCTGTATTGGCGATGCCGTCAATGTGGCCTCGCGCCTGACTGGCATGGCCGGTCCGGGCGATGTGATGGTTAGTGAGACCACACTGAATCAGCTGCATTCGAAAGCTGAATATGATGTTCTCGAGCCTGTTCAACTTAAAGGCATCGATGGAAAACTGGATGTTTACAACATTCAGGAACTTCTGGCAGACACCATGGAACGAAAACTTATATTGTAAAAGCACAAGGCGAACGGAAAACCGGGAGGAGGGGACGTGTCTGACCTGACACAAGCAAAAGCCTGGAGAAGGCTAAAAGAACATGCAGGGCATATGAAACAGCTGCATATGCGGGATTTGTTCGCTGAGGATGCGGAACGATTTGATCGCTTTTCTCTGCATTTCAATGATATTCTGGTTGATTACTCTAAAAACATTATCACTGATGACAGCATGTCCATGCTTATGGATCTGGCCCGCGAGCGGGATGTTTCAGGCTGGATTGAGCGTATGTTCAGCGGTGAGAAGATCAACAACAGCGAGCATCGCGCTGTATTGCATACGGCCCTGCGCAATCGCTCCAATGATCCTGTCGAGGTGGATGGCAAGGATGTGATGCCCGATGTGAACCGGGTGCTGGATCAGATGCGCAGCTTTACCAAGGCCGTGCGCTCCGGCAAATGGAAGGGCGGCACAGGCAAGCCCATCACCGATATCGTCAATATTGGCATCGGCGGTTCCGATCTCGGGCCGGTGATGGTGACCGAGGCATTAACCCCGTTTGGCCGCGACAAGCTGCATATGCATTTTGTGTCCAATATTGACGGTACGCATATGGTTGAAACCCTGCGGCATCTGCACCGTGAAACAACGCTGTTTGTGATTGTCTCCAAGACATTCACGACCCAGGAAACGATTACCAATGCGCGTACGGCGCGTGACTGGTTCCTGACGCGTGGTGGCACCAAAACGCAGGTGGCCAAGCATTTCGTTGCGGTTTCGACCAATGCCAAAGCCGTATCCGCTTTCGGCATTGATACCGACAATATGTTCGAGTTCTGGGACTGGGTCGGTGGTCGTTATTCCCTGTGGAGTTCGGTCGGTCTGTCCATTGCACTTTATCTGGGTATGAATAATTTTGAGGAGCTTTTGGTCGGCGCACATGACATGGACAAGCACTTCAGAACAGCGCCGATGGAGGAAAATATCCCGGTGATTCTTGCCATGCTGGGCGTGTGGTATAACAATTTTTTCGATGCTGATTCGCATGCATTGTTGCCGTATGATCAGTATATGCACCGCTTTCCAGCCTATTTTCAGCAGGGGGATATGGAGAGCAGCGGTAAACGAGTGACACGTGACGGCAAGCCCGTGGACTATTCCACCGGGCCGATTATCTGGGGTGAGCCTGGCACCAATGGTCAGCATGCCTTCTACCAGCTTATTCATCAGGGAACCAAACTGGTACCATGTGATTTTCTTGCCCCTGTCGAAACAAAGAATCCGGTCGGGCGGCATCATCCGATGCTGCTGTCCAACTTCTTTGCCCAGACCGAGGCGCTGATGCGCGGTAAGAACGAAGATGAGGTGCGTGCTGAACTGGAGGCTGAAGGTCTGTCCGGGGATGAGCTGGAAGCGCTGCTGCCGCACAAGGTGTTCCCGGGAAACAAGCCGACCAATTCAATCATGTTCCAGAGGCTGACCCCGCGTACGCTGGGGGCATTGATCGCCATGTACGAGCACAAGATTTTTGTGCAAAGCGTGATCTGGGATGTGAATGCCTACGATCAGTGGGGGGTTGAGCTGGGTAAACAGCTGGCACGCAAGATTCTTCCCGAACTGGAAGGTTACGATGATGTGAAAAGCCATGATGCCTCAACCAACGGTTTGATCAATTATTATAAAGAGCATCGCAAGGAATAAGGGGGGTGATTCTGCTGCCTGAGGGTGGAGATATTACCTCTGCTGCTTTGCCGCCGTTGCGTTAGCCTTAGACTATGCATATATCTGCAAGCAATGAATATATAAGCATACGCATGCTGCTGGCCGGTGTGCTGGTTCTTGTTTTTATGTCGGGTTGTGCCTGCAGGCAGGGGATGGATACAAAGCCTTATGTGCAGGAGCCACTGCCGGCAGTGGCTGACACTGCTGTTTATCAGGAGCCAGGCCCGGCAAGTAAATTTCATCTGGAAGCCAGTTCATTACCTGGAGTCATAAGCACAAAGCCCCGTAAGCATGATACGGTAAAGGTTGAGAAAGAAGACCTGCAAATCGAACCGGTTCCGGTTGCACCTTCGAAGATGCTTTCCGGACAAGAGCCCAAGGCATCTCCCTCCGGCATTGATCTTGATACATTGACCGAGCGCCTGAAACAGACCCCGGCTATTGGTGTATTTACCAAGCTGGCTATACGCAGTGACATCATGGATTTGAAGGATGAGATCACTGATTACAGGCAGAAGTCGGTGTTGCAGTCTAAACTTGAAGAAGTCAGGTCAAGGTTTGACGGGCTGCTGATGAAGATTGTTGCCCTGCTTGAAGATGATCCGGGATTATCCCGTGATCTTTACACGGCACGTGAATCAATCTGGAAGTCCCTGCTGGAGGTGAGTACATGAAATATAGTGGATTAATATTTCTCATTCTTTGCAGCTGGGCGTGGCCGGCAATGGCGGTTACCCCGGCCGAGGATATCGCCACGACGATTCTTCTGCGCGGTTACGATTGCGGTGGCAAACAGGTGCGCGCTATTGATCAGAAAGAAGATGCCCGGGGCAATAAAATCATCCGCGCCACCTGCCCGAATGGTGTACGCTACCAGATCAATATCAGCGCCGATGGACGGGTGAGGGTTAAGCCGCTGCGCTAGGGCCTGTTCACATGTAGCCTAGTCCGCCTCAGGCAGCTACACTGCCGCGCCGATGTCCAAGCATACAGCCAATCAGGCATATACCCGCAATTTTTCGATTATTGCCCATATCGATCATGGAAAATCGACCCTTGCCGATCGTTTGATCGAGGAAACGGGCGCGCTGTCCGAACGCGAGATGAAAAAACAGGTGCTCGATTCCATGGATCTGGAGCAGGAACGCGGCATTACCATCAAGGCCCAGACTGCGACATTGGATTATCCCGCTTCCGATGGGAACAACTACATATTTAATCTGATCGATACCCCCGGCCATGTGGACTTCTCTTATGAAGTGTCCCGTTCCCTGCAGGCCTGCGAAGGGGCGTTGCTGATTGTCGATGCCACACAGGGTGTGGAAGCCCAGACACTGGCGAATGTTTATCTGGCTCTGGAGAATGATCTGGAGATTATCCCGGTCATCAACAAAATTGATCTGCCCAGTGCCGATATTGAAGAAGCCCGGCGCCAGATTGAGGAAGTGATCGGTCTTGATGCTTCGGATGCAATCGCCGTGTCCGCCAAAACAGGTGAAGGTATTCAGGATGTACTTGAGGCTATAGCCGCGCGCATTCCAGCGCCCGAAAACCGCAACGATCAGCAGCTTCGTGCACTGGTGGTTGATTCATGGTTCGACCCTTATGTCGGCGCCGTGGCGCTGGTGCGTGTATTTGACGGTGTGCTGAAAAAAGGCGATCGCATTCGCCTGATGTCGCTTGCGACAGCTTCTTCCTACGAGGTGCAGGATGTGGGTGTATTTATGCCGCAGCCAGTGTCATGCCCTGAGCTGGCATCGGGTTCAGTGGGTTTCATGATCGCAGGCATCAAGCAATTGGCCGATCTGAAGGTCGGCGATACGGTAACACTGGAAAGGAATCCGACCAGCGAGGCTTTGCCCGGCTACCGTGAGCCGAAGCCGATGGTGTTTTCGGGCATGTATCCGGTTGATTCGGGTGATTATGCCGATCTGCGCGATTCACTTGAAAAGCTGAATCTGAACGATCCGGCATTCACCTTTGAACCGGAAAACTCCTCGGCACTCGGTTTGGGTTTCCGCTGCGGTTTTCTCGGTATGTTGCACATGGAAATCGTGCAGGAACGCCTAGAACGCGAGTATGACCTTGACTTGATTACGACTGCACCAAGTGTGATTTATCGCATGCATTTGACCGATGGCCGCAATTTTGAGACATCCAATCCGAGTGAATTCCCGGATCCGGCTACGATTGAGCGCATTGAAGAACCGACTGTTACCGCCAATATTTTTACGCCTGAGGAATTTGTCGGTACAATGATGAAACTGTGTCAGGAACGGCGTGGAACACAGCAGAATATGACCTTTATCGGACAGGGCAGGGTGATGCTTACCTATATGTTGCCGCTGGCGGAGATGGTGATCGATTTTTACGATAAGCTGAAATCGCTGTCGCGTGGCTATGCCTCGATGGATTATGAACTGGCTGAATTTCAGGAGAGCGACGTGGTCAAGCTGGATGTACTGGTGCATGCGGAGTCGGTGGACGCACTTTCGTTGATTGTACATCGTTCGATTGCCGAGTCGCGCGGGCGCGAGCTGGTGAAGAAGCTGCGTGAGTTGATTCCAAGGCAGCAGTTTGATGTGCCCTTGCAGGCGGCTATTGGCGGCCGTATCTTGGCTCGTGAAACGGTCAAGGCCGTGCGCAAGAATGTGACGGCAAAATGCTATGGCGGCGATATCACCCGTAAACGCAAGCTGCTGGAGAAGCAGAAGGCGGGTAAGAAGCGCATGAAATCAATCGGCAGTGTTGAAGTACCGCAGGAGGCATTCCTGGCGGTGCTGAAGCTGGGTGAGGGGAACTGAATGAATGATCAAAAGCCGGTCTGGCGGGAATGGCTGGAAAGCCTGATTGTGATTGCACTGCTGGCTGTGGTGGTTCGCAGTTTTGTCGTGGCGCCATTCAAGATTCCATCCTCGAGCATGGTGCCGACGCTGGAGGTCGGCGATTACCTGTTTGTATTGCGTTATCCCTACGGTTTTCGTCTACCGCTGACTGATATCCAGTTGATGTCCAAGCAGGCCCGGCGCGGTGATGTGGCCGTGTTTGTGTTTCCCGAGGATAAGAGTAAGGATTATATCAAGCGCATCATTGGCCTGCCGGGCGATAAGATCGTTTATAAACGGAATGAACTGTTCATCAATGGCAGGAAAATGCCGTTGGTCTCCAAGGGTAAGCGCGCCTATTTTCTTGGCGATGGCAGTGTGGATGTATCCGGCCTGTTCGAGGAGGACCTGATGGGCGTGAAGCATGATGTATTGCGCAAGGAGTTCTCCATCCGTGATGGGGAGTGGCAGGTTCCGGCCGGGCATTATCTGGTGCTGGGCGATAATCGGAATAACTCACGGGATTCACGCTTCTGGGGTTTTGTGCCACAATCCTACCTTGTGGGTCGTGCGGCGATTGTCTGGTGGTCGTGGGATCATGCCAAGGGTGAGGCGCGCTGGGACAGACTGGGGCACGTGATCCACTGATGTTCCGCCGGCATTTTTGGGGTATATAAATGGGAGATTTGCATATGCATGATGAGCGTGGTTTTTCGGTAATTAAACTTATGCTGATTCTCGCTACTCTCGGGGGCGTGGTCTGGTATGGCTGGCTTTTGATTCCAATCTATAACGCCCAGTGGAAGGTGCAGGATGCCTTCGATGCGGTCAGTCGCAATATGGCCAATGCATCTGAAGATGCAGTTTATCGCCGGCTGCCGGAGCTGTTTAAAATCAAGTACATTTACCATAATGATTTGCCGGAAGAATTCTATGAAAACATCAAGGTCAAGGCTGAGGGTAATCGCATCGAGGTGTCCTCCTATTATCATATCACCATCTGGCCGCTCGGCCCGGTTGAAGGCGTGGATCCGGACGAAGACTACGACGCAAATGATCTGAAAGGCATGGATAAGATTCGCGATAAATTGCGGCTGGATTTCGATTTTGAGCCGTATGCCGAGACCCCTTAAACGAGCCCTGATGTTGTGAGTGTGTCAGCCGATGCCCGGGGAAAACTACAGCAACGGCTGGCCTATCAGTTTTCCGATCAGGCCCTGCTGAAGCGTGCGCTGACGCATCGTTCTGTTGCAAGCGAGCATATGGAACGGCTTGAATTTCTCGGCGATGCGGTACTTGGGCTGGTGGTAGCTGAATATTTACACGGACATTTCGCAGATGTTGATGAAGGGAGCCTGTCACGCATGCGTGCATCAGTGGTGCGGCGTGAGAGCCTGTTGATTGTGGCCGAGGCATGGGCTGTGCAGGACTATCTCGAGGTGGGCGAAGGCGAAAAAACTGATTCTGGTATCAAGTCCAGTTCCATTGCCGCCAATGCTGTCGAGGCTCTGATTGGAGCGGTATTCAGTGATGGTGGCTGGGATGATGCACGCCGGCTTGTTTTACAGGCGTGGAAGCCATTGCTGGCACAGGTGGAAGATTCAGATCAGCGCGATGCCAAAAGTCGCTTGCAGGAATTTACGCAGGGCAAGGGCTGGGGACTGCCAAGCTATCAGGTGACGGATTTTGGCGTTGGGCAGAAGCCACGCTTTCAGGCCTGTTGCAGTGTGCAGGGCAAACAGGCCGGTACGGGCACCGGGGAGCGGAAAAAAACAGCGGAAATTCAGGCTGCTGAGCAGGCCTGGAAAAAATTGAATGGCGAGCAGGAATAATATTGAATAAGAGCAGAAAGTTTCACGCCGGAACGGTGGCCCTGCTGGGGCGGCCGAATGTTGGCAAGTCGACGCTGATGAACCATATCATCGGTGCCAAGGTGGCGATTGTAACCCCCAAGCCGCAGACCACACGGCATCGTATCCTGGGCATCTTCACCGATGATGAGCGGCAGGTGGTGTTTGTTGATACCCCCGGTATTCACAAGGGTTCCAAACAGCTTAACCGCAATATGGTGCGTGTAGCCTATGCTGCGGCAGAAGAGGCCGATGTGCTGGTCGTCATGCAGGATGTGACCAAGCCGCTGGATGCCGGCAGTCGTGCTCTGATCGAACGCTTTGCGGATGGGCGACTCAGCCAGCCGCGCATCCATGTGCTGAACAAAGTGGATAAGGTCAGCAAGGATAAGCTGTTGCCACGCCTGATGCAGGTGCAACAGCTTGATCCGGGCGCGATGGCCTATGTGCCTGTATCGGCACGCAAGGGTGTACAGGTTGATGCGTTGCTGAAGGAAATTACCAGCTACTTGCCGGAGCAGGGTCCGATTTATGATCCGGACTGGTTTACCGACCAGAGCCAGCGTCAGCTGGCGGCAGAATATGTGCGCGAACAGGTATTTCTGTCCATGCATCAGGAGATTCCATTTCAGACGGCCGTTGATATCGAACGCTTTGAAGAGGTTGGGGATGGCGTGGATATTGATGCGACCATTCTGGTTGGTAGCGAGCGCCATAAGCCGATGTTGATCGGCAAGGCCGGTGAACGCCTGAAAGGCGTAGGCGTGCGCGCAAGGCAGGGACTCGAAGAAATTCTCGGTATGCATGTGCGGCTCAATTTATGGATCAAGGTTGATGCCGACTGGTTTGATCATCCGGGCAAACTAAGCGATTTGGGACTCGGCAGTGATTCACAATAGTCGGGTGCGGCGCTGAATGGCCGAGCTTGCTGATGCGGCGTTATTATTACGGCGGACCCCCTACAGCGACACCTCGCTGATCTGCCATTTCCTGACTGAGAAGCACGGGCGTATCACCCTGATGGCGCGCGGCGCTCGCCGGGCCAAAAGTCCGTTCCGAGCTACACTGGCCCCCCTGTATGATCTGCATGTGAACTGGAAAAGCGGCCGTACCGGCATGGGTACGCTGGTGGATGTGCAGCGCCATGAAGGATTGCTGTCTGAAGCCAGGGCATTAAGCGGTCTGGAATTACTGGCTCTTGTTTCACGTCTGTATCAGGAAGGTGACCCGGAAGGCTATACAGAGGCCCGACAGGCCCTGCAGCTGCTGGGTGAGCGAGCGGAGAAAGAGGGATTGCTTGCGGCCAGCTGGTATCTGCTGCATATCTCCGGCTGGATAGGTGATTTGTCGCATTGCTGGCTGTGTGGTGAAGCGGTGGATGCACAGGCCGAGATGTACTGGCGGCAGGCGCACCTGTGCTGTGCCGGCTGCGGCGGTAGAGACATTATTGCTCCGGGCCTGCGCAGGAGCATTGAAGCGATCATGGGGCAAGCCACTGTGTGCCTGTCCGAACGCGATGCAGCAAGCTGGCACAGGATGATAGGGCTTGTCTTGAAGGAACACGGCGTCAGGTTTGGCTGTTGTTACAACGAACAGGAAGGTTAGGAGCAAGCGATGCATCTGGGTGTAAACATTGATCATATCGCCACATTAAGGCAGGCCAGACTGACGGATTATCCTGATCCTGTTGCCGCAGCCGGAATATGTATGGCGGCGGGTGCGGATGGCATCACTGCGCACCTGCGCGAGGATCGGCGGCATATCCAGGATAAGGATATGCAGCAGCTTGCTGCCATGGCAGCAGCCGGAGAGCTTCACCTGAATATGGAAATGGCAGCAACCAATGAAATGGTATCGATTGCTATGCAACTCAAACCGCAGGCCTGCTGTCTGGTGCCGGAGAAGCGAGAAGAGCTGACTACCGAAGGTGGTCTTGATGTTGCCGGCCATCAGGTGCGTATGGCCAGTGTGGTTGAAAAGTTGACTGCAACCGGTACGCGCGTATCCATGTTTATCGACCCAACACAGGCGCAGGTGCGTGCTTCGCATGCGATCGGTGCGCCGGTGATTGAACTGCATACGGGGCACTTCGCCAATCTTGGTGGTAAAGCACGCGACAGGGAACTGACTGCCATACGTGATGCAGCGAAGCTGGCTGCCGATCTTGGCCTGATTGTACATGCCGGGCATGGGCTGACGCTGGAAAACACGCCTGACATGGTCGGTATTGCAGAGATTGAAGGCCTGAATATCGGCCACGCCATTGTTGCCGATGCCGTATTCAAGGGGCTGGCACAGTCGGTGGCTGATTTCAGGGCGGTCATGGCCCGCTAATGGCCATCGTCGGGATTGGTGTCGATCGCATCAGGATTTCCCGCGTGGAATCAAGTCTGGAGCGTTTTGGCGAGCGTTTTGTGCAGCGGGTGTATACCGATGCCGAAGCCGAGCAATCCCGCGCCAGAGGCAATTCTGCGCGACGATTTGCCATGTTGTTTGCAGCCAAAGAGGCTGTTTCCAAAGCACTGGGCACAGGCTTTCACCAGGGTGTTGCCCCGCATCATATCGAGACCATACATCAGCCATCCGGCAAGCCGGTGATTACACTGCATGCCGGTGCTAGGATCGCTGCCGATCGTCAGGGGATTAGCCAGGTGTTTGTTTCATTGAGCGATGATGACGGTATCGCCATGGCCTTCGTGATAGCTGAATCAGCGGCTTAGTCGTTGTTTGATGTCTGTAATCCGACAGGCAGAAACAGCTACTTACAGAGCCAGTGCTAGGCCGTTGATCTTCAGCCACTCGGTCGAGCGGCGATAGTCGGGGATATGGCGCGCAACTGTCTGCCAGTAGAGCTTCGAATGATTGGCATGCAGAAGATGGCAGAGTTCATGCACCACGACATAGCGAACTACGGTCTCGGGTGCCATGATGATGCGCCAGTTGAAGTAAATGCGTCCGTCGCGATGGCAACTGCCCCAGCGGCAGCGATAATTCTTGATGCCGACCGATCTGGCCTGAACCCCGATTACGCTGCTGTACTCATCGCATAAGTCTTTAAGGACTGTCTGCGCTTGTACGCGATACCAGCGTTCAATCTGCTGCTCGATGGCGGCCTTGTCCCGGATATCCGGCAGCTTTACTTTCAGAGAGCCATGGGCGCACTCGATGTCGGGCTGTTCCGAGCAGATCAGCTGGAGCGGGTAATCGCAGCCCAGCAGGGGGAAGGCCTCGCCATGTTCAAAATGTTTGCGCCGATAGGGTGCGCGTATATCCGTGTTGAATGTCTGTTTGCTGCGAATCCAGCTGCTTTTACTGACTACGAATCTGGCGATATCCGTATCGGATACATGGCGTGGCGCAAGCACTTCGATATCATTGTCTGCCTTGATACGGATGCACAATGTCCTGCGTTTGGGACGGCGCACGACGATATAATCAAACTCACTCATGTATGGGGTGCATCGACCTCATAAAACTTGTCGCAATACTGGCAAGAGATGCGCACCTTGCCATGCGCGTCTGCCAGTTCGGCCATACTTTCGTCGGGGATGGATTCGGTCGCCTGCTGCATTTTTTCCAGCGAACAGTTACAGAGATAGGCGTAACTGTCAGTGACGGCCGGCTTGCAACCCAGCGCGTCAAAATGATGCATGAGTGTTTTAGGGCTCTCTTCAGCAAGAGCCGAATCAGGGATGGCCGCCAGGCTTTTCAGCGCGGCAAACCAGCGTTCATCATCACATTCCGGCATGGCTTCAATCAGGATGGCCAGATCGCCATGCAGTACGATATCGGCGCGTGTCTGTACCGACTGATGCAGATAATGGATCAGATGGTCGGCAAGAAAATCGGAAGCATGTTCAATCGTTGAAACATAGGGCTGACCGATGCCGAGGTCGCGTACTGTTGATAATTCTACAGGGTTTCCGATCCACTCGGCAAGCGTATTCCGGCCATGGCTGTGCATCGTTGCTCCGTCTTCTCGCCAGCTCAGGTAACCGCGTACTGCCCCATGCGTTGTTTCAGCAAGCAGGCGCCGGACCGGCGTGTGCGTGGCTTCCGGCATGGCATCGATCTGTAACACCTGGCGGGTGCCCCCCTTGTTGATGCTGAGGAGAAGAATCGAGGCCAATAGGGTCTGGCCGAATTGCTCGGCAATCGCATCGCTGAGCCCATGAATGCGTGTGGCTTCTGAAAAAATATGTGTGCCGCGAATGATGGCCCCGCGTGTATGTGCATCAGGAAGCAGAAAACGAATCAGTGAATCACTCATTGGTGACGTTGTATCCATGCCTGTACCTCGGTCAGGGAATCAAAGCAGGAAACGGCGCCTGCTTCGGTCAGTTCAGCAGCTGAAAAAGCATCGCACATGCCAAGACCGCGACTGCCGGCACGAAGGGCGGCAGTCATATCGGCTACACCATCTCCGACCATGATTGTATCTTCCGGCTTTACCCGCATCGCAGAGCAGGCCAGCCGGACAGGTGCCGGATCCGGTTTTTCGGGTCTGCCATTGATTTTTCCGATTACTTCATCGATCAGCGTGTCCCAGCCAAGCACATGCAACTGCGCTTCGGCTCTGGACTGGCTTTTACTGGTGACAATGGCGCAGGGAATATTTTTACCTTGTAACCAGTCCAGTAGTTCTCTGGCGCCGGGAAGCGGTTTGATCTGTTGCAGATAATCTTCATCATGAATCTCGAGGAATCGAATGGAGGCTTCTTCACGGCGTTTGCCGAACAATGCCTTCATGCTGCAGTCGCCGCGTCCGGTATGACGTTTGACCTCATCGGATGTCATCTCCGGCAGATTGAATTCACGGAATGTCTGATTCAGGGCGCGGATAATGGGTGGAAAGGTATCCACAATCGTACCATCCATGTCCAGGCAGACAGCTTTGACAGGCAGACTCATGATCTCAATTCTTTAAAATGATTCAGCAGCCATTGTCGAACTGACAGGCTGATGTTTCCGGGACGGCCGTCACCGATCATGTTGCCGTCAATTTGACATACCGGCATGGCTGCATTGGTTGTACTGGTCATAAACACCTCGCTCAGACCTTGCTCATCCAGCTTCCACGGGCGTTCGCAGACACTCAGTCCATGTTTACGGGCGAGCCTGATGGTCATTTTCCGCGTGATGCCTTCCAGCACACGATGCCCCAGCGGGTGGGTAAGAAGTTCTCCATCCATAACGGCAAAACAGTTGGTTGAGCAGCCCTCGAGCACATGCCCGTCCTCGTCCAGCCAGAATGCTTCATCGACATGCAGGCGTGCCGCCTCCTGCTTACCCATGACGCTGGCCAGCAGGGAAATGGATTTGATATCGCAGCGTTGCCAGCGGAAATCATTCAGGGTGATAGCCGTGGCTCCCTGATGAAGTTTCTCGTCCGTGATACTCGGCAACTGGCGGGATGTAATGACCAGCGTCGGGAGCATCCCTTTGCTGATCAGATGAGAGCGGGGGGCGACACCGCGGGTGAACTGTACATACAACATGGCATCCCGGTACGGGTTGCGACGATAGGTTTCATGGATTAATTCGGCAAGCTCCTCCATTGATAGATGCGGTGTCAGATTAATAGCATGGCCGGATCGCCACAGTCGTTCAAGATGCTCATCCAGATCAATAAATGTGCCGCCGAAGCAGGCAATGACCTCATACACACCATCAGCAAACTGGAAGCCGCGATCTTCAATATTTACACATGCTTGGCTCAGCGGTGTGAAGTCGTCATTCACCCATGCAACGGGGTCCGATGTTGCGTTCAAGGATCAGCCCCTAGTTGCTGGAGGCTGCATCCGCCGATGTTCCCTGCCACCACAGACGCAGGCCATCCCACTGGCGGCCTATCCATGAAGCCTGATCCACGCCGCGAGCGGCGATGACAGCAACCGATTGCAGTACTTCATCAGCACCGGTTTTGCCGGATAGTACGGCGTCAATGGTGCCCAGTTTCTGCCCCTGCTTGATGGGTGCCTTCAGGGGTGCCTGATAATGCAGCCGGAAAGCCAGCGACGATTCACTGCCTTTGGGGACGGTAACCCAGATCGGGGTGGCCGGTTTGAGCCATACATGATCCTCGCTGCCCTCATAGACATCCACCTGGCGACGAATATCGCGCTCGGCCGGGCGCAGGGTGGTGAAGTTCCGAAAACCGAATTTCAGCAATATTTTCGACTGCCTGGCGCGCGCGCGATCAGATGTTGTGCCGAATACAGCCGTGACAAAACGGGTGGATGCCTGTTCTGCCGAACCGACCAGACAAAAGCCCGCCTCCTCGGTATGGCCGGTTTTGATGCCGTCTGCCTCGGGGTAGGTCCAGAGCAGGCGGTTGCGATTGGGTTGGGAACGGCCATCAAAGGTGTAGGATTTTTCAGAGAAGATTTCGTACATATCCGGAAAATCCCGCCAAAGCGCGGCGCCGAGAAGGGCCATATCCCTGGCCGAGCTGTAGTGACCGGCAACAGGGAAGCCGGTTGCATTAACAAAGCGGGTATGTGTCAGGCCCAGTGCCGCAGCCTTTTCATTCATGCGTTCGGCGAAGGCTTCTTCGGAGCCGGCAACATGTTCGGCCAGTGCGATGCATGCATCGTTGCCTGAATAGGTGGCAATGCCGTGCAGCAGCGCATCGACGTTTGGGTGCATGCGCGGCTCCAGAAACATCGTGCTGCCGCCGATCTTCCATGCTTTTTTACTCACAGTGACCTGCTCATGCGGATCCAGACGCCCAAGCTTGATGTCCTCGAATGCCAGATACAGCGTCATCATCTTGGTCAGACTGGCGGGCGGCAACTCCATGTCGGCATCATGTTCGGCAATGATCTGGCCCGAGCGTGCATCAACCATGGCCCATGACTTGGCATCCACGCGTGGCGGAGACGGCCAGGCGTTTGCATGAGCCCATGACGGGATGACGAGTGCAGCGATCAGGAAGAAGGAAAACATCCATTCCTGTGTACGAGCGCGAGTGGTTACCATTGCCAATCCTCCTCAGGGGGGCAGAGCCAGTCATGATGTTCAGGCATGGCTGGCGGAGCGATATTCAAGCGGTGGGCATGCAGCATCATGCGTTTATGGGTTTTGCCCCCATACCTGCTGTCACCGAGAATGGGGCATCCTAATGATGAAAGGTGCACGCGCAATTGGTGGGTTCGCCCGGTATGCGGCAGCAAGGACAGCAGAGCCCTGTTTTCCCGTCGCTCAAACACCCGGGCCTCGCTGAAACAGGGGCGTCCGCCCTCTTCTGCTACATGATAGCAACCCCTTGTATCGCGTCGCTTATCAATAGCCAGGCGGATCTCCCGCTCATCCCATGCCGGTGCCGGTTCAACAACGGCCAGATATTCCTTTCTGGTGGCTGTATGCCAGTGCTGTTGCAGTTGCTGCAGGCTGCGCGCATCCGAACAGAACAGCATCAGGCCCGAGGTGTCCCGATCAAGGCGATGCACAGGCCGCAGCGAGCGAGCCATTTGAGCTGACAGTTTGAGGTGCTTGGCCAGCTCATCCGGCAACGTGCCGCGACTTCTGTGCAGTGCCTCCTGCGCATATTGGCCTGTACGCTTGTGAATCAGGTATAGCGGTGGCTTACTCCAGATCAGCTGTGCGCTATCAAAAGGGGTTAATGTTTCTTTTTCCAGCAGAACTACCCGCAGCCTGTCTCCCTGTTTGAGTGTGCGTCCGGCTGTCCGGCAACGCTTGCCATTCAGATAGACACCGCCCTCATCAATAGCGCGTCTTGCCCGACGCCGGGAGATCGGAAAAATCTGGCTCAGCCCCTGATCAAGACGCTGGCCGTTCACATTCGATGTGACTGTAGAACACAGATCCTGAAATACGGGATTCAAGCCGGCCATTCAGTGCGGTGTTTGAAGAGCGTGCAATGCATCGGCATGCGTCGGGCAATATGTAATGCATGAAAAGGCCTGATCCATCGACAGCACCAGCTGCTGGCGCAGAATATCCATAACCGGCAGCCACATATCGCCGTAAACAAGCAGCGGGCGCGGCTCCAGTACACGAATGGCCACCAAATCCCAGGTCATGGCCAGCTCGGCCAGCGTACCCAGACCGCCGGGCAGAACCAGCCATGCATCGGCTTCTTCAATCATATTGCGCATGCGATCGAAGAAATCACGCGCACGCACTTCTTCGCTCAATGTGTTCTGCGGCGGGGTGGGGAAGCGCTCAAGCGTAACACCGCGAATATGCCCGCCTCCGGCATGAATGCCTTCGGAAAAGGCCGCCATCATACCCTGATGCCCGCCGGTGATGCCGTTCCAGCCCAGTTCAGCGATGGCTTTGGAAAGCTCGAACACATCCCGATAACATGCTTCATCAGGGCCGATTCTTGATGAGCCGAAGGCGGCGATGCGTCCGGAGGGTGTCTTTTGCATGCTTATTCGATGACGACCACAGCATTATCATAGCCGATGTTCTGTAGCTGTTGTACGGTTTGTTCGATCTTTTGCATATCTTCAAACGGGCCGATGCGTACACGGTATAATGTTTCTGTCGCAACTTGGCGCGGCTGGATCACGATATCGCTAAAGGATGAGCTCAGGCGGTCGCGTAACTGCACGGCATTGACGCGTGAACTGAAAGCGCCCAGCTGCACGAAAATGGAACCTTTTGAAGGCCCATGACTGGCTGCCCATGCTGCAGGCACCAGCGAAGGCGGGGCTTTCTGAAGCGGCGGTTTGGCAGAAGCCCGCGCTGGTACGGACTGATCCAGCGTTTGCACACGTACTCTGGCCGTTCCTTGACTGGTATAACCCAGCTCCCGTGCCGCAGCATAGGATAGGTCAATCAGGCGGCCTTTGACAAACGGCCCGCGATCATTAACGCGCACAATGATCGAGCGGCCGTTGTCGAGGTTGGTGACGCGTACCAGTGTCGGTAGCGGCAGTGTTTTATGTGCGGCAGACAACGCATGCATGTCATAGCGCTCGCCATTGGCTGTTTTCCGGCCATGAAAATCTCGGCCATACCATGAAGCAATACCGCTTTCGTCATATGCGGATGCGCTTTGCAGCGGATAATACCATTGTCCGGCAACGCGATACGGCTTGCCTGTTTTGTGACTGCCGCCATGACCACTGGGCATGGATGCTGTTGTGTGCTGCCGGGGCTGGGCATATTCCATGGCTTGTGGGGTATGCCATCCGGTCGGTTGTCTGTGTGGTGACTGCGTGCTGCAGGCGGATAGCAACAGTGCCGACAGGAGAAGCCACCGCAGGTGTATGATCAGCTGACTTTGCATGTCTGACATCCAAGCATGGCGGCCACTTCAGTGGTAGCCATGGCATAGTTATAGGAGCGATTCCAGCGGGTGATGACGTAGAAGTTATAATGGACCATAGCCAGGCGCGGGCCATCTGCAGTCAGCATTTCGACCAGCGAAACCTTATCCTGATCGTGCCAGAGGCCGGGAATCTCAGGCAGCTGGCCATTCAGTTGCCGGCGCAATTCAGCCAGTCTGGACCAGTCTTTGAATCCAGTTCTGGCACGCTCGATGAGGGCTGCGGGATAATCATTTTTTACGCCGGGCAGCCAGTATGCCACCGGTCGCTCTGACCGCCATCCGTGCTGATGAAAATAATTTGCCACACTGGCGATAATGTCCTGTACGGAATGCCAGACATCGCGGCGTCCATCGCCATCCGCATCCACGGCATAAGCCCTGAAGGATGAGGGGATGAATTGCGTGGCTCCGAAAGCACCTGCATAGGAGCCCATAACTTCATCGGGTTTCAGTCTTTCCTCTCGTGCCAGCAGTAACAGCTCACCCAGTTCTTTGGAAAAGAAAGCGGATCGTCTCGGATAGCCCGCCGCCAGCGTATACAGGGAGTCAAGAATACGATCCTTGCCCTTATGGCGTCCGAAACGGGTTTCCAGTCCAAGAATCGCGGCAACAATCTCAGCTTCCACATGATATTTATTCTCAACAGCGGTGAATACGTGCTGCTGGTCATGCAGATATTCACGGCCCATACGATCCATGCTGTCAGTGACAAACAGGGGTCGGTATTCCGCATAGGGACGGGATTCATAGGGCGTTGTCATACGCTCGATGACACTGGGGATGAACTGCGCACCGGCAAGTACAGACTGAATCTCGGCAGGCGAAATCCCGGTTTGTCTGGCCAGCTGATGGACCAGTGCCTTTGTGCTGATGGTCGGGACGGGCTTCGACCTGGCCCATACATTGAGCGGTAACGGCAACATCAGGGACAGGGATGCAAGACCCATGATACGCAGCAGTTCGCGTCGCCGCGCATCCTTGATATGGGGAACTTCCTGATCGGGGCAGTGCATGGTCGAATGGTAACGGCAAAGTACGGCATCCGATAGCCTGAAAAAAGCGAGATTATTGCGCCTGCACGGCATCATGCGGGCGGCGCTGTTTAGAGTCCCCGATAGGGGATCAGTAACCCCCTCGCCTTTAGGCGACGGATAGGTATTTTTCCATGGTATGCAAGACTATAAGCGTGGCAGCCACACAGTATGGGATTGTAAATATCAT
>JAJRTF010000083.1 GCA_021545585.1 Zetaproteobacteria bacterium | reverse complement strand
TCTCATCAAAGATGATAGAAGAGTATATAGCCCATCATTTTGAAGAGGAAGAACATGGACGAGATTTGTTCAGGATAGAATGAGAGGACGAGTTCCAGTCGTTACAATCATTCTGTGCGCTTCAGCGCACAGTGGTTGAATCTCCGGTATGGAGCACTGCAAGCCAGGCTTGAATCATCCTGCGACAAAAGGCTTGCATGGCGGCCAGATAAGCAGGGGCATCCAGCCGGATTTGAGCCAGGCCGGATGAACCGAGATATTCGCGTTCTCTTTCCCCCGCGGCAATCCACTTTTCAATGATGGGCATGTCTACTTCGATATGGAACTGCAGGCCATACTGGCCTTTTTCCAGCCGGAATGCCTGATGCGGCACATCCGGATGGCTGGCGAGCAGGGTGGCTGAATCAGGCAGGGTGAAGGTTTCACCATGCCATTGGAAAACCCTCAATCCGTTTTTGGCAAGGCTGCCAAACAGCGGGTCATCATTCGCCGCATCTGTTGGATAAACCGGATGCCAGCCGAGCTCCCGCACGGGCGAAGACTCAATGCCTGCGCCGGCGGCCTTTGCCATCAGCTGGGCGCCGAGGCAAATCCCGAGTATGGGCAGATTGCTGCTCATAGCCTGCCTGATTATCGACAGGCATATCCCTATGGATGCATGTTCATCGTCAGCGGACATGGGGCCTCCCATGATGATCAGTCCGTCCACCTGTTGGAGTGCATCCGGTTGAGGGGTTTGATGCCATAATTCAATGCTTTGCATGCTGTGTCCGGCCTGCTCAAGCATCTCTCCGATCAGGGCGGGGCCTTCAATAGCCAGATGCTGGAGAATCAGAAACTTCACGAGTCAGTCAATTGAAGCGATAACCCATTGGTACAACGGTAATGCCTCCCTCCGATATCGTGAAACGCTGTCGATCGCTGTCGGGATCAAAGCCGATATGTTCATGCGCCGGAATCTCGACATGTTTGTCGATAATGCAGCGTTTCAGATGCGCGCCTTCGCCAATCTTTACATCGCTGAAGATGATCGAGTCTTCAACACTGGCAGCGAAAGAAATATGGACGAAGTTGGACAGGATTGAGTTGCGTAAACTGGCACCGATGACGGTGGAGCCGCTGCCGATGATGACGTTGTCGAGGTTTTCACGTTCACCGGTACTGGATGAGCCGGTCCGGCAGGGTGGATGTTGGCCGCTGTAGGTACGGATTGGCCAGTCTTTCTGATAAAGATTCAATGGCGGCACAGGCTTGAGCAGGTCCATGTTGGCTTCAAAATAGGCATCCAGCGTGCCAGCATCGCGCCAGTAGCAATCGTCTGAGACACGCCCTTCAGGGCCGCCGAACATATAGGCGGATACGCATCCATCACTGGCCCAGCGGGGCAGGATGTCCTTGCCGAAATCATGGCTGGATTCGGGATTGTTCTGATCGGCAATCAGATGCCGGATCAGCTCCTTTTTGTTGAATATATAGATGCCCATCGAAGCAAGGCAGCGATTGTGGCGGCCATGCATGCATCTGGAATGCTCCGGTTTTTCCTCGAAACCTGTAACCGCAAGCCTGTCATTTGTCTCAACCACGCCGAAATCACGTCCCTGATCCAGGCTGACGGGAATGCAGGCAAGGGTCGCCTCTGCCTGAGTTTTGGTGTGATGGCGTAACATCGCCGCATAATCCATGCGATAGACATGATCGCCGGACAGTACGAGCACATATTTCGCATCATTCCATTGCAGCAAATCGATATTCTGGAACACTGCATCGGCTGTGCCCTGGTACCAGTGCTCACCCGCCTTCATCTGGGCCGGAATGGCCGTGATATATTCACCCATCTCCGGAGACAGCACACTCCAGCCATTGCGCAGATGCTTGAGCAGCGAATGCGAGCGGTATTGGGTCAGCACCAGAATACGGCGGATATCCGAATGCAGGCAATTGGACAGGGTGAAGTCGATAATGCGATATTTTCCGCCGATGGGCACCGCGGGTTTGCTGCGATGGTCGGTTAACGGGTACAGGCGGGTGCCGGTACCGCCGGCAAGCACAACAGCTACAGTTTTTTTCATTTCAGTCGCGAGCACAGCTGTCACCTCCGCGTCAGAGCACCTTGATACCTGTAACGAAGGTAGCACTGTTCAGACAGCATGGAAAGTTGGATGCTGAGCGGATGATAGCAGATTGCCAGTTGACTGTCCGCAGGGTTGAATGGAGGCATGAACGAAGTGGCCAGACATATCCGGAAGATTGCCCGTGGTAAGCACGGCTCGGAACATTTATCGCAAACTCAAGCCAGGGAATCTCTGCTGGCTCTGCTGAAGGGGAATGATGAGCTGCAGCTTGGCGCTTTTCTGATTGGCCAGCGAATGAAGGGCGAAACAGCGGCTGAACTGGCGGGATTCACGCAGGCGGCGCGTATGCAGATGCCTGATTATGATACGCTTCCTGTACGGGACAACACTGTTGATTTGCCTTGTTATGCAGGCAAGCGAAGGGCGCCGGCATTGCATTTGTCAGCGGCTATGAGAATCAGGGCTGAAGGTGTTCGCGTGCTGGTGCACGGTGTGAGTGATATTCCCGGACGGATGTCAGCGTGGCAGCTGTTGCAGGAGGCCGGTGTACAGCGAGCCTCGTCACTTGCCGAGGCAGGAGATCTGCTGGATCGGGAAGCTATGGCTTATCTGGATTTGGAGGATGCCTGCCCGCCTTTATTCCGCCTGTATCACCTGCGCGAACGATTGGGCCTGCGCAGTTTCGCCAATTCAGTGGCCCGTCTGCTCAATCCCCTGCAGTGCAGCGGCCAGCTCAACGGCATCTTCCATACGCCCTATGCCTATAGCATGGCACAGGCCAATGTGCTTCTGGGCCAGCACAGATCACTGATCTTCAACGGTGCCGAGGGAGAGCCGGAATTGTATGCTGATCGCCAGAAGGTGGTTGTGATGCAGTGCGGGCAGAGCACTGATGTGCTGCATATGCCGGATATGGGGTTTGAGGCGTATCCGAGGAAAGTGTGCATCGAACTGCAGGATTTGCAGCGCCAGCAGCGCAGGGTGATGGCCGGTGACTGCAGCCCGAGAGAGAAGGCGGCGCTGGCGCGTATGCAGGAAGCCTTTCACTGGGCTGCCCGTGATGCTTCGGGTGATATATCTGCTACCTGGGAAAGAAAGGAATCATTGAGAAAGAAACAGGAGGTGTTGTGATGACCAGGGTGCTGGTTCCATTTACTGAAGGGGTTGAGGAAATCGAATGCATTGCAGTCGTGGATATCCTGCGGCGGGCGGATATTGAAGTCTGTCTGGCGAGTCTGGACGGCAAGGCCGTGACCGGACGTTCGGGCATTGGCATGCAGGCCGATGCGGCACTGACTGACGTCATGCATCAGGACTGGGATATGATTGTACTGCCGGGCGGATTGCCGAATGCACATCTGCTGCGTGATGATGGGCATGTTAAGGCAGTGGTTGAACGCCTTCGGCATGAACGCAAGTCCATTGCCGCGATATGTGCCGCGCCGACTGCGCTGGCTGCCTACGGGATTACCCGCGGCCGGCGCGTGACCTCGTATCCATCCTGCCAGCCGGAAATGGAGGCGTTGCAACCGACTTCGGTATATGTCGATGAGGCCGTTGTTGAAGATGATTTTTTGATTACCAGCCGCGGACCGGGCACGGCTGTCGAATTCGCCCTGCGACTGGTTGCCCGCTTGTGTGGAGAGGCCATGGGCGAAGAAGTCAGAAAATCGATTGTGGCTGTCTGATATCAATATCATTGTCCTGATGTCCGTTGCGGGCATGGCTAGGACTGATAGCCACTGCTAGATTTCGCCGCATGCGCTTATCTAGGGAATTCAGAAATCAATTCAGCCAGCGGGAACTCCGGACTCACGGACGGAAAAACGGTTTCGTCACTGCGGGCCAGGAGGCACGGCTACTCAAATGGTTGCCGCTTATCGGGCTCACAAGGGATATGACACTGGCCGATGCCGGAGTGCCTGTGGCGTCGCCAATTGTGATGGAAATCGGTTTTGGCAACGGTGATTTTCTCGTACATCTGGCCGAAACCCATCCTGACTGGTTGCTGCTCGGTGTTGAAATCTATCTGCCCGGTGTCGCCAAGGCCGTGGGACGTCTGGAGGATGCCGGATTGATTGAACGCACGCGTATTACCCAGCTGCCGGCTCAATATGTATTGCAGCATCAGGTGGCGGAAGGGCAGCTGGACGGGGTGTGTATCAATCATCCCGATCCGTGGCCCAAAGCCAGACATCACAAGCGGCGTCTAATTCAGAAGGATTTTGCAGCATTACTGGTCAGTCGACTCAAAGCAGGCGGTTTTATCAAGCTGGCCAGTGACAAGCCTGATCTGGCCGAATGGATGCGTGATATCCTTGATGCAACCCCCGGGCTGACCAATGTGGCCGGCCCCGGCGGATTTGTTCCGCGTGATGCGGACAGGCCGGAAACCAAGTTCGAGCAGCGGGGGCTGAAAAAAGGGCGCAGCAGCCAGTTTCTGCATTATATCAGGGACTGATCAGCCAATGGGTGATGCTGTACGCATTCACAGCGATGAATGTATATGAAATTTCGACTGGCAGGCGATTATGAACCGCGTGGCGACCAGCCGCAGGCGATTGCCGATCTGGTTGAGGGGGTGGAGCAGGGGCGTCGTCACCAGACCCTGCTCGGCGTGACAGGGTCCGGCAAGACGTACTCCATGGCCTGCGTGATTGAACGCACCCAGAAGCCAACGCTGATTATGGCGCCGAACAAGACGCTGGCAGCTCAGTTATACGGCGAATTCAAGCAGTTTTTTCCGGATAATGCTGTCGAGTATTTTGTTTCCTATTATGATTATTACCAGCCCGAGGCCTATGTGCCGCAATCGGATACCTACATCGAGAAGGATTCTTCGATTAACGAGCAGATCGACCGCATGCGACATTCGGCTACGCGCGCACTGCTGGAGCGCGAGGATGTGATTATCGTCTCCTCGGTATCATGTATTTACGGTCTGGGCAGTCCGGAAGCCTATGCGGATATGCTGCTTTACACCGAGGTCGGGCGCGAAGTGGATCAGCGTCTGGCAGTCAACAAGCTGGTCGAGTTGCAATACCAGCGTAACGATATGGATTTCCATCGTGGCACTTTCCGGGTGCGCGGTGATGTGCTGGAGGTGTTTCCGGCGCATGCGGAGGATTTCGCCATACGGATTGAGTTTTTCGGTGATGAAGTGGATGCCATCAGCCGCTTTGATCCATTGACGGGCAAACGTATTGAGGCGCTGCATAAATACACTTTTTTCCCGAAAAGCCATTTTGTCACCCCGCGCGATCAACTGCTTAAAGCCATGCAGGCGATTAAGGAAGAGCTGGCCGAGCGACTGGCCGCATTGCATGATCAAAACAAACTGGTTGAAGCCCAGCGGCTGGAACAGCGCACGATCTTTGATCTGGAGATGATTCAGGAAGTGGGATATTGCACCGGGGTGGAAAACTATTCGCGCCATCTGACCGGGCGCACACCCGGTGAAGCGCCGCCGACATTACTGGATTATCTGCCCAATAATGCGCTGGTCATTCTGGATGAATCGCACGTGACCGTGCCGCAGATCGGCGGCATGTTCAAGGGCGATCGGGCACGCAAGACCACGCTGGTGGATTTCGGATTCCGTCTGCCCAGCGCTCTGGATAACCGTCCCCTGCAGTTCCACGAATTTGAAGCCGTTGTTCCTCAGGCTATTTATGTGTCCGCTACGCCCGGGCCTTACGAGCTGGAGAAATGTGAGGGGGTTGTGGCGGAGCAGGTGATTCGCCCGACCGGGCTGGTTGACCCTGAAATTGAGGTACGTCCGGCATCCACGCAGGTGGATGATTTCGTGTCGGCAGGCAACAGCATTATTGCAAATGGCTACAGGGTTCTGGCGACCTGCCTGACCAAACGCATGGCCGAGGATTTGAGCGAATATCTGAGTAATCTGAATATGCGGGCTCGTTATCTGCATTCGGATATCGATACGGTGGAACGCATGGAGATTCTGCGTGATTTGCGTCTGGGCGTGTTTGATGTGTTGATTGGTATCAACCTGTTGCGCGAGGGACTGGATTTGCCGGAAGTGGCACTGGTAGCCATTTTCGATGCTGACAAGGAAGGGTTTCTGCGCTCAGAACGCTCCCTTACCCAGACCATCGGCAGGGCGGCACGCAATGCCGAGGGACGGGTAATTCTGTATGCCGACCGTATGACCGGCTCCATGCAACGTGCAATTCAGGAGACGAAGCGGCGCAGAGAGAAGCAACTGGCCTATAATGCTGAGCACGGGATTACCCCGGAAACAGTGAAATCCGAGATTAAGGATATCATGGGCTCGGTCTATGAAATGGATTATGCGCATATTCCAGAGGTCGCCGAGCCGGAGCCGGTAACGGAATCCGAGCGCAAGGCACGAGAGGCTGAACTGGAGCGCCTGATGACCGAGGCCGCGGCGGATCTTCGCTTTGAGGATGCAGCCAGATATCGTGACGAGCTGACGCATTTACTGGCTCATTGAGTACGGCATGATGCTCGAAAACAGGCCCTGTTTTTCTAAGCCCTTGTGTTTCAGGGGCTTAGATAGCTGTCCACAGCGATTGTGGATAACTGTGTGAATAACTCCCCGATCTGCTTCCGCATTCGGTCATTCAGCCCCGATTATGCCGGCGCCTATTTGATGGGCATCATGATTTATCTAGATTTAACGGCAAGTTATGCCATATTTCTTATCATTTACATCAAAAAAGCAGTACACCAAAGCAAACGAACGGAGAGACTGGCGCATATACGCAGACTTTGCGCAGTCACTGATTCCAGTCGCCCGGAAGCTGTATATGGACGAAGATTTGGGGTTGGAGCTCGACAACACCATCTACGCACTGGATTCCACAACTATCGATCTTTGCCTGTCAGTGTTTCCGTGGGCGCACTTTCGTACGGCCAAGGCGGCAGTCAAACTGCATACCTTGCTGGATTTACGGGGAAATATTCCCACATTTATCCATATTTCCGATGGCAAACTGCACAACGTCAATGTTCTGGATATTCTGATCCCCGAGCCAGGCTCATTCTACGTCATGGATCGAGGCTATGTGGATTTCGGCAGGTTGTTCGAGTTGGATCAATCCAAGTCGTTTTTTGTAACACGAGCCAAATCCAACCTTCAGTTTCGGCGGCTGTACTCTCACTCTGTGGACAAAACGACGGGGCTCAGGTGCGATCAAACTATCGTATTGACTGGTTTTTACGCTCGAAAGGATTACCCGGCGAAACTCAGGCGCATCAAATATCGCGATGCAGAAACAGGCAAGGTATTCGTCTTTCTGACCAACAATTTTTCACTGCCCGCGCTGACTATCGCCAGATTTTATCGTCACCGATGGAAAGTGGAACTGTTCTTCAAATGGATAAAACAGCATCTGCGCATCAAATCATTTTTCGGCACGACGGAAAATGCAGTCAAGACTCAGATATGGATTGCTGTGTCCGTATAT
>JAJRTF010000082.1 GCA_021545585.1 Zetaproteobacteria bacterium | reverse complement strand
GGTAGAACCTTACCAGGATTGTAAAATAATGAAGTTTCTCCCCAACTAGATTTCGGGATAACACCATCAAATTTATCAACCACCTTTTCTATGATTTCTTCTGGTTGCACGATATTCCTTTAGGACTGCTAACTATACAAATATGAGGACCCAATATTCCTCATATTTACGGTACTTATATGGATGTTTTTTCCTTGATATTGGATATTAAGCCGTAAAAAAGAACTTTTTATCATTTCAAACTACCTGCAGCTTTAGCCACACGACTCACCGCATCTTCCAAAGTATCTTGTGAGACCGCATAGGAAAAGCGAATTTGCCCCGGTGAGCCAAAGGCTGTACCCGGAACCAGCGCCACACCTGCGGCTTCCAGAAGCCATTCGCAGACCACGACATCATCGGTGAGCGTTAAGCCTTTCGGTGTGGTTTTGCCCAGCCAGTCGATAATGGTCGGGAATACATAAAACGCACCATCGGGTGTGATGCAATCCATGCCGTCAATGTTATTCAACGCATCCACTAGCCAGGTGCGGCGGGTTTCATAGGTGCGCACCATCTCATCAAGCTCGCAGGTTGGGCCTTGAAGGGCTGCAAGTGCGGCTTTCTGGGCAATCGATGATGGGTTGGAGGTGGACTGCCCCTGAATCTTGCTCATGGCTTTAATCAGCTCCAACGGCCCTGCACAAAAGCCAATGCGCCAGCCTGTCATGCAATAGGCTTTGGACACGCCATTGAGCGTAACTGTGCGGTCAATCAAGTCAGGATTCACTTCGGCGAATGTGGCGAAGGTTTTACCGTCAAACATGATTTTCTCATACATGTCATCGGTCGCCACCACGATATTCGGATGCCTGCGCACCACTTCACCCAGGGCTTTCAAGTCATCGGCGGAATATGCCATGCCTGTCGGGTTGGACGGCGAGTTTAGGAACATCATTTTGGTTTTGGGTGTAATCGCGGCTTCCAGCTGCGCGGCAGTCAACTTGAAATCCGCATCAGCCAAACATTCCACAATCACGGGCTCACCTTCGGCAAGCAACACCATATCGGGATAGCTCACCCAATAAGGTGCCGGGATAATCACTTCATCGCCGGGGTTAATCAGCGCCATCAGCAGGTTGTAAATACACTGCTTGCCGCCTGTGCTGACAAGGATTTGTTCGGGTGCGTAGTCCAGATTATTGTCGCGCTTAAACTTGGCTGCGACTTCGGCTCTAAGTTCCGGGATGCCGGGCACGGCCGTGTAGCGGGTAAACCCCGATTCGATGGCCTGAATGCCCGCCTCCCGGGCGGATTTCGGGGTTTCAAAATCCGGCTCGCCGACGGAAAGCGAAATGACGCTTTTGCCGGCGGCACGCATTTCGGCTGCCTTGGCGGTAATGGCCAGGGTGGCGGATGGTTTGACTTGTTGAACGCGATTGGAAAGCTGAATACTCATGCCTTAATGCTGACAGATTGAAGCCACTGCTCAAGCGTGGATTTGGTTCGACAAAGGCGTGGAAGGATATCCCATGCCGTGATATGCATGCCGGCAGGCACAGCGGGCAGCTGGAAATTAAGGTTTCATTCATCTGGCATGCTCATTATGCTCCCCGCAGACAGACCGGAACTGATCATTTCATACCCTCTGGAGACGTGCTTGACCGAGAATATCCGCGAAATCCCCTATAACTATACCTCGTATTCCGATCGGGAAATTGTCATCCGCTTTCTGGGCGAGGCTGCCTGGGATGATCTGAATGTACTTCGTACCCAGCGCCGTACCGGTCGTTCTGCACGCATGCTGTTCGAAATCCTCGGCGACCTGTGGGTGGTCGAGCGCAATGTCTTCCTGAAAAATGATTTGCTCGATAACAGGAAACGTCGCCAGCGTATGCGCCGCCGCCATCACGACAGGCTGGATCGCATATGCAAGGGGGCAACCGACAATCCGCGCGCTCAGAAGGTGGCGGCCTGTACTGGGCGGATGCTCAATGAGTTCTATAACTGGTTCGATGAAGAGCCTAAACGCCGCCAGCGCGCCAGACGGGCATTTGCCCGCCACACGCACCGGAACAATATTCATTTTGATGCCTTTACGCTGACCCATCATGCCACCGATGCGACCGACTGGCGTCAATATGCGCCGTTCTGTGTGCTGACTCCGGACAATATGGAAGAGCTTCCCGGCCTGATTCGTACGGCCAGTGAGCTCGCTCTGACGGTGATTCCCCGTGGTGGCGGTACCGGCCTGTGTGGCGGTTCCGTGCCCCTGTCCAATAACACCGTGATGATCAATGTCGAAAAACTCGATGATATTTCGCCGGTGGTAATGCGTGATATCGGCAGGCTCGGTGAAGTGCCGACCATTACCGCCGGTGCCGGTGCGGTGACCGGCAAGGTGATGGAAGCCTCCAGACCGCACGTGTTTGCCACCGACCCGACGAGCCTCTGGGCCTGCACCATCGGCGGTAATGTGGCCTCCAATGCCGGCGGCAAACATGCGGTTATATGGGGCACCTGTGTGGATAACCTTTTGTCATGGAAGATGATCACGGCCGATGGCAACTGGCTGACGGTTGAGCGCATCAACCACAATATGGGCAAGATTCACGACGAGGATGAGGTTCGGTTCCGTCTGCATCGTACGGGGCCGGATGGTGTGACGCCGTGTTCCGAGCCGGAAATCCTGACTGTTTCGGGGGATGCTTTTCGCAAGGCCGGCCTTGGCAAGGATGTAACGCGCAAGGCTATGGGCGGCCTGCCGGGCGTGCAGAAGGAAGGTACGGACGGATTTATCACCGAGGCGACCTTTGTACTGCATCGCTCATTCGATTTTACGCGCACGGTATGCTGCGAATTTTTCGGCCAGCAACTCGATGATGCAACCCGGGCCATGGTGGGCATCAAAAAGCATGTTGACGCCTTCGAAGGCGCGCATCTGGAAGGCCTGGAACATTTCGATGAGAAATATGTCAAGGCTATCAATTATGTATCCAAATCAACGCGCCGGGAAAGTCCGCGCGTGGTGTTGCTGATTGATGTTTCCGGCGATGATGAACAGGCCGTGGCCAAAGCATGCTCGGATATTTGCCGTCTCACCTCGCAGGGTAACGGTGAGGGCTTTGTCGCCACTTCAGCTCCCGATCGCGCCCGATTCTGGGGCGACCGCGGGCGCATGGCGGCGATTGCCAAGCATACCCGCGCCTTCAAACTGAATGAGGATGTGGTGATTCCGCTGGATCGCCTGTCCGACTACAACGATACGATCGAGCATCTGAATATCGAGAATTCCATCTGCAATAAGATCGAGGCTGTGGATGCGATTGCCGAATATCTGAGCGATATGGCGGGACGCATCTCCGGTAATCGTCTGGATCAGAGTCTGCTCGGCGTGGAAGAGGATGCCTATATCGCCGACAAACTGGAGCAATGCCAGCAGACACTGGCGGCAGTGCGTGAACAGTGGACCCGGCAGCTCAAAGGGCTGGATGCCCCGGCCAGAGATGTGGCTGATCTGCTTGAAGGGGTGAAATATGAGCGTGGCGAATCGCTGTTTCGTCTGATTCAGCGTGGTGCGCACCGCATTTCATATCGTCAGTCGGTGGAAGGGCCCGTGCTTGATCTGTTGCGCGGTCACGATGCGCTGATGCATGGCGTGAAGCAGGCGCACGGGCAGGCGCTGTCCAGCCGCATTGTCATTGCTACGCACATGCATGCCGGTGATGGCAATGTGCATACCAATATACCGGTCAATTCAAACGATTATGCGATGATGAAGAAGGCGCATCACATGGTCGAGAAGGTGATGGCCAAGGCCGTTGAGCTCGGCGGAGTGATTTCCGGTGAGCATGGTATCGGTATCACCAAACTGCCGTTCATGGATAAAGAGATCCTGCGCGAAACGGCTGAGTATCTGAAGCGGGTGGATCCGCATGACCTGTTTAATCAGGGCAAGCTGATGGCCGATACCGATCTCGGCCTGACCTATACGCCGAGTTTTAACCTGCTGGAAATGGAATCCATGATTCTGGAGGCGGCTGATTTAACCGATCTGTCGGAGGCGATTTCACCATGCCTGCGCTGCGGAAAGTGTAAACCTGTCTGTAACACCCATTTCCCGCGCGCCAATATGCTGTATTCGCCGCGCAACAAGATTCAGGCATCCGGTGCGATTATCGAGGCTTTCCTGTACGAGTCGCAGACCGGCAGCGGTATTTCCTTCGAACAGTTCGAGGGGCTGGGTGACGTGGCCGACCACTGCACCATTTGCCACAAGTGCGAGAGTCCGTGCCCGGTGGATATCGATTTTGGCGAAGTGACTGAAAGCATGCGAGCGCTGCTCAAGGATAAGGGCATGGCGCGCAGCACGCTGGGCAGCCGTCTGGCAATGGCTTTTCTTGTTATTCAGAACCCGAATGCCATCCAGTTGATGCGTGAAGTGGTCATCCGCTGGGGTTATGGCGTGCATCACCTGTTGAGCAAATCCGCCCGCATGCTGGGCCTTGTACAGGCCGAGCCGGCCGCCAAGCGTAATCTTGACGGTGTACAGGCTCAGGTGATCAATTTCATCGAGCGTCCGCTGCCATCGTTACCGTTCGGTACCGCGCGCCAGGCGCTGGGGATTGAATCGTCCGATAAGAACTCGATTCCAATACTGCGCAATCCGGACAAGGCCAATGGCCAGGCCGTGTTCTATTTTCCCGGCTGCGGTTCCGAACGACTGTTCTCACAGGTCGGGCTGGCGACGCAGGCCATGCTGTTCGATCTGGGTATCAATGTGGTGTTGCCGCCGTCCTACCTGTGCTGCGGTTATCCGTCCACGGCAGGCGGCGATCACGAGAAGGGTGACCAGATCACGTATGACAACCGGGTGCTGTTCCATCGTATCAAGAATGCCCTGTCCTATCTTGATTTTGAGGCGGTGATTGTTTCCTGCGGCACCTGTTACGATCAGCTGACGCGCTACGAACTGGAGCAGGTATTCCCCGGTGCACCGCTGATTGATATCCACGAATATCTGATGAGCCAGGGTGTGAAGGCCGAAGGTCTCAGCGGCGTGGAATACATGTATCACGTGCCATGTCATTCACCGCTCAAGCGCGAGGGCTCGAAGGCCGTCATTAAGTCCTTGCTGGGTGAGGAGGCGGTGAAATCCGAACAATGTTGTGGTGAGGCCGGGACGCTGGCCGTGGCCAGTCCACAGATTGCCGGCAAGATCCGGGCGCGTAAGGAAGAGGAAATGGCCAAGGCCAGGGCGCAGCTGCCGGGCGAGGCTGAGCAGAAGATCCTTACTTCCTGTCCGTCCTGCCTGCAGGGCTTGAGCCGCCTGCAGGCCGAGACGGATGTTGAGGCCGACTATATCGTTGTCGAGCTTGTCCGGCATCTGCACGGCGAAGACTGGCAAAAGCAGTTTATCAGCAGGGTTAAACAGGGCGGTATCGAACGCGTACTGATGTAGGGCCTGTTCACACTAATTCTGGCCCTAGGCGGGTATTTTGCGCCTG
Source organism: Zetaproteobacteria bacterium (assembly GCA_021545585.1). Lineage (GTDB taxonomy): Bacteria > Pseudomonadota > Zetaproteobacteria > Mariprofundales > Mariprofundaceae > JAJRVH01. Next base: position 7,102 of record JAJRTF010000082.1, on the reverse strand, counting down.
GCCGACGAGCTGCGATTGCATATATCTTCGCATGGGCGGGGAATATCTCCCCGCAAGCGTACATTTTTTCCATATTGTTGATCTTATCAATCAATTCATGCTGATCTCCGGCGGCGCTGCCGAATGCAGTGTCACACCTTAAAGGAGGTGATGTATGAACAGGTATATTCTTTCCATCATGGCTTTGCTGACCATTGCGATTGCTCCGTTCGCGGCTCAGGCCGGTCAGTATCAGCAACGGGTCGTGATCACGACAACCATGATCGGAGCCACGACAGGAGCCGTGATTGGATCGAGCCATGGTCGTACAGGCGAGGGCGCCATGATCGGCGGTATTCTCGGAGCAGTGACCGGGGTTATGCTTTCCCGCCATCATGATCAGCGGCCTTATGCTTATCGGGGCTACCGGACGCAGCGCTCTTCGACTGTGATATTTTTGCATCGGCCTGCCTACAGGCAGCATGTCTATCATCATGGACACTACGGCCAGGCCCGTCATCCGGCGCACGAACGTTATGAGCAGCGTATGGAACATGCCTGTCGCGGCGGCTACCGGCAAGGCCACCATCACGAGCATGATGGTTAAGCATGCCTTTTCAGGGCCTCTTCCGGGTATCGGCCTGATCGGCTCAGGCAACAGGGCAGGCGACTCCGGTCGCCTGTTTTTGTATCACGGGCCAAACAGGATGTTCCGGGAAAAGGGAAGTGTTATCGTTACCGCATGACTGATTCACGGATGTATCGATGTCTTCGCCTGGCAGGCATGAGTATGCTGCTGTTGCTCCCGGCCTGTGCCTCATCACCACCGCGTCATCTGGATGACGGCTGCGCCATCTTCAGGGAAAAGGGCGACTGGTATGAGGATGCGCAGCATTCGTTCCGGAAGTGGGGTGTGCCGGTGCATGTTCAGCTGGCCATCATTCATCAGGAGTCCCGTTTTCGTGCTCAGGCCAGGGCACCGAAGGATACCCTGTTCGGGTTTATCCCGTGGGGCAGGAAATCATCGGCTTACGGCTATGCACAGGTGAAGGATTCGACCTGGGAGTGGTATATCAGGGAGTCCGGCAACTGGTTTGCCGACAGGGATGATTTCGAGGATGTCACCGACTTCATCGGCTGGTACGGAAATTACACCCATCATAAGCTTGGTATCTCCAAATGGGATGCCTATCACCAGTATCTGGCCTATCATGAAGGGCATGGCGGTTATCAGCGCAAGACGTATAAGCGTAAAGCGTGGCTGATCAAGGTGGCCCGCAAGGTGGAAAAGCGGGCGGCGATGTATCGGGCCCAGATCGGCCGCTGTCGTGACGAACTTGAATCCGGCTGGAGTCTGTGGCCGTTTTGACGGCTTTGTTGATATCCGCCATTGCTATGGAGGTATTCATATGACATCCACGGTTGCCTGGCTATGGCTGGCGCTGGCGATTGTGCTGGAGGTATCCGGTACGGTGTGCATGAAATTGTCGGACGGTTTCAGCCGTTGGGTTCCGTCCGTCCTGATGGCCGTATTCTATATGGCTTCGTTTGCAGCCATGGTGATGTCACTCAAGCGCATTGAACTGGGTATTGCCTATGCGGTATGGGCCGGTGTCGGAACGGCACTGATCGCCATGGTCGGGGTGATGGTCTTCAAAGAAGCAGCTACAGCCATGAAACTTGCTGCAATTGCACTGATTATCAGCGGTGTGGTGATGCTGCATCTGTCGGAGCAGGGGTAAGCGTATGACGGTCCTGCGCATGTTTCCGGGTTCCCGGCAGGAGCTTGCCCTGCAGGGGCTTTATCTGTCTCTGGCCTTGCATCGGCAGGCCCGGAGCGGGGATCTTTTTATGTATGCCAATTTTATTACCAGCCTCGATGGCCGTATTGCCGCCCTTCATCCTGAATCCGGCGAATACGAGGTGCCGGAAAGCATAGCCAATGCACGCGACTGGCGGCTGTATCAGGAACTGGCCGCCCAGAGCGATATCATGCTGACCTCGGCCCGTTATTTTCGCCAGCTGGCCAAAGGCTGCGCACAGGATTTGTTGCCGGTCGGTACGGGGCCGGATTTCACCGATCTGCGCGACTGGCGCAAGGCAGAAGGGCTGGAGGCCCAGCCCGATGTGGCCGTTCTTTCCCATAGTCTGGATATTCCAGATCAGGCATTGAAACAACTGGCTGATCGCAGGGTGCTGGTGTTCACCGATGAGCAGGCTTCGGACAGGCGGGTACAGCTACTGGAGAGAGAAGGGGTGAATGTAATGTTTGCCGGGAAGGAAGGGGTGGATGGCGGTTCGGTCAAGTCGCAACTTATCAAGCTTGGCTATCGCAGTGCTTACATGATTGCCGGGCCGGGGGTGTTTCGCACCATGCTTATAGCCGGGGTTCTGTATCGACTGTTTTTGACCACCCGCCATAGCCTGATTGGAGGTAAGCAGGCCCATACCCTGCTGCATGATAACTTGCAGCAGGCCGAATCCCTGTCCCTGCTTTCTCTTTATTACGATAAAACTGATACACCGGGGCAAAGCTTCGCCCAGTATGGCTGGCCGGCACACAGAAACGAACATTGTTGCAAAGCAATTGAGGCCCGCCCGTAGATGGTCTACATTTGCAGTAACAGATGCAATCAGGAGTATAGCGGATGATTGAGCGCATCGGACTGATATGGATAGCTGTTGCTGTTGCCGTACTGTTCTGGCCACTGGAAGCGGCCATGCATGCGTTTGCCTTTGCCAAGGGCTCCTTTCTGGAGAACCTTCTACCTTCTGATCCTGATGAACTATGGATGCGCAGCCTTATTTCCATCACTTTCATCATGTTCGGGGTGTTCGGGCAGCGCCATATCAACGAGCATAGAACGTTTCAGGAGCGTATTCAGACCAAGCGTCTGCGCCTGCAGCAGATGATTGATTCGGCCTACGATGCATATGTGGCCATTGATGCGCAGGGAAAGATTATCGACTGGAACCGCAGCTCGGAAAAGATATTTGGCTGGCCGGTGAATGAGGCCATGGGCAGATCTCTGATAGATATGTTGATTCCGGAGGAGATGCGTGCCGCGCACAGGAAAGGCCTGCAGCGTTATCTCGAAAGTAGTGTCGGGCCGTGGCTGTATAAACCTGTGTCAACCCGCGCCCTGCATCGTGATGGATCATCCATCCCGATTGAGCTGGTGGTGACGCCGTTGAAGCATGGCGAAAGTCAGGATTTTTTCGCCTTTATCCGCAAGCAATAAGACTCAGGAAGCAGCGCTTGCATTGATGTCGCTGAAGGCTATGTTGCGCCCATGTCCGGTTTGATCCCATGATTCATATGTACGGTATTCCCAATTGCGACAGTATTCGTAAGGCCAGAACATGGCTGAAGCAGCAGGGGGCGGCATATACCTTCCATGATTACAGGAAGGATGGCGTGGAGATATCGATGCTTGAAGCGGTGGTCGACGTATACGGCTGGGAAGCTGTGCTTAACAGGCGCGGTACAACATGGCGTAAACTTTCCGATAGCGACAAGCAGGATGTTGACGGTAAGAAAGCGATATCCCTGATGCTCGCGCAGCCATCGATGATCAAGCGGCCAATTGTCATCAGGGGGCAGCATATTCTGGTCGGGTTCTCGGAAGATCAGTACCGGGAGCTTCTGGCATGAGTTTCTCGCCCGTATGAATCAACATCATCACGAAAAAGGCTTTATCGACGGTCCTGCCGGTCGCCTGCAGATGCTGTATCAACCCGGAAAACCCGGCATGCCGGCCGTGGTGGTTTGTCATCCGCATCCGCAATATGGCGGCACCATGCGCAACAAGGTGGTGTACTGGATTGCACGCGCTTTTGAGGATGCCGGCTGCTCGGTGCTGCGTTTTAATTTCCGGGGTGTCGAACAATCCGAGGGAACATGGGATGAGGGTGCCGGTGAGGCTCTTGATACGGCGGCGGCACTGGACTGGCTGCACGCGCGGCATCCCGAATCACCATTATGGCTGGCCGGTTTTTCCTTCGGCTGTTATGCGGGGTTACAGGCAGCCAGAAACGATGACCGGGTTTCGCGCATGTTTGCCGTGGCACCGGCGGTTAGCCTGTGGTCATTCGATTTCCTCACCGGCGACAGGCGACCGCTCACTGTCGTATCGGGATCTGCTGATGAGATTGTGCCGTTTGCAGCCGTGCAGGCATGGGTGGAGCAATATCCCGATATTCAGTTCCATGTCATTGAAGGCGCCGGGCATTTCTTCCCCGAACATATGGATGAGATGACCGGGATTCTGCAGGCCGATGCCGATCTGGTCAGCCTGCCTGTTGCCGGTTCATGATCTTGCCGTCCGGGTGCTGGTGACAGAGGCATCAGTGAACGAGCTTGATGAGCTCGCCGGGGGCGGGGGTTTCCCTGATATCCATGCCGTTCAGGGCGGCGAATTTTTCGGCCGTGAAACGTCCGAAAATCATGTTTGACCTGCGTGCCAGACGCCGCCATGTGTCATTCACTTTCCATGAATGCAGCATGATACGCGGCACATCGCCGTCACGTTTGATATCATAATCCCTGAAGCTGGCTGCAATAGCATCAAATGCCGGGCGGTGGCTGGCGAAACTTTTCCGTTCACTCCACATCAATACAATAAATGCCTTGGGCCCCTTAAGGAATACCCGCGCATCAATCATTGCCTTGCTCACATACGGGGCCGACATGCGTACCGTGGTGCGGGCAAATGGCATATCACCCTGTACGCCCTCGGTGATGGGGCCTTGCTTGCGTTTGGGGAACAGCTTTTCCAGCACAGCTCTGGCTGATTGCCGTTTGCGCAGTTCCTTGAGTTGCAGCTGAAAAAAGACTTTTTCCTTACGGATGCGCGCATTCAATGAGGCCGGATTGTTGGTGATCACCCAGTTCTCGGGAAACTTCAGCTGGATGCCCAGGTCAGGATGCAGAAAGCGCTGTCCGACCACGGCACCCTGTTCCGGTGAGTCGCCGTAAGGGTAGCCATCAAGCACCGTAAGCAGGGCATTGCGATTGACAAGGCCGGCACCGGCCTGACGATCACTGGTCAGTTGTACGGCATCCCTGATGCGTTGTTCAGTTTCAGGATGGCTGGCGAAAGCACCGTGGTATTTTTCAACCTTTTCGCCGGCATCCTTCTTTTCCAGACTATCGATATCATCCAGCCGCTTCAGTGTTTTGAGTATGCCAATAATGGCATGCGGATCGTATTCAGCCCGGGCAAGGTATTTCAATGCCAGTTCATCCGATTGCGATTCAGCTTCACGCCCGTAGCCCTGAATCACAGCCATGGCGACGAGGTCGCTGAGCTGGCCGGCCGTCTGCGGGATGGATACGAAAATCGATGTCAGCACCATGCCCAGCTGATAGGCCTGCATCTGGGTATAGCGTTTGACGGCATGACGGGCCGTGACATGGCCGATTTCATGCCCGAGTACAGCGGCCACTTCAGCCTCGCTGTTCAGGTGTGCGAGCAGACCGCGATAGATATAGATAAAGCCGCCCGGCAGGGCAAAGGCGTTGATGGTGGCATCATCCACGACATGGAAATGGTAAAAAAGTTCAGGGCGATCCGATACGGCAGCTATTTTCTGGCCGATGGAATCAACATATCTGGCCAGCGGGTCACTGGCGGGCAGCAGCGTCATATTCTTGGCAATCTCAGCCGCCGCCTGCTGGCCAAGCTGAAGTTCCTGCTCCTCGCTCATCAGGACAAAATCCGAGTCCCTGGTGGCCGGATTGGTGGCACAGGCAGACAGGACCAGAAGCGTGGTCAGCAGAATGAGCAGGTATCGCATAGCTTAGTCCTTATCCAGTATGTCGATATCATAAGGGGAATGCAGCGCCAGATACAGTCTGTCGCCTTTGCCGGCCCGAATGGTTCCTCGTACGCGAACATGCTTTCCGGCTGCCGGCAGCGGCTTGCCATCAAACCACTGCCTGTATTTCCTCGGTATGCTGATATTCAGGCGGCCCAGGCGAAAGCGCCATGAACCCGGATGCGTTACCTTGCCTTGCACAATACGGAACTGGCCAATGAAGCGGCCGCCTGCTTCTCTGGCCTTGAGGATGCGGAAGCGCTCATTTTTCCAGATGCCGAGATGCCGGGGCTGTGCTTCCTGCTCGGCCTTTATGAGTGCAGGCGTCCAGCGGAAATTGGGCGGGAAGGTATAGACATATGCCATGCCTTCGCGCACCAGCATGGCATTCACCCAGTCGCCATTACGCAGATAAACCTGGGCCAGGATTCGGCCATAGGTGTCCTTGCTGTCTTTATCCAGCCGCAATTTCACCGTTTTGCCGCCGATCAGCCGGGTAAGGAGTATCTTGGCCTGTTTGCCCAGCGGTTGGCCAGGCTCATCATTGTGCGCTATCTCCGGGGCATTGATACCGAGCAGCCGGACTTTCTCACTATCGTCGGTGCGAAAGGTGTCACCGTCGAAAACCTGACTGACATGTACCCAGCGCCCCTGCTCGACCAGTGATAATGTGCCGGCTACTGCCTTCACCCCTGTCAGGCTGAAGGCGGCAGCGATCACCATGCTAATGAATTCAGGTCGCAAGCGTTCCAACAAGCTCGGTATAGGAAACAAGACCCTGCGCCTGCAGGTAGGTATCGAGCTCTTCCAGTATGGACCGGCACATCAGCGGATCGTAAAACAGGCCGGTGCCGAGGCCGAGTGCATGCGAGCCGACCATGGCGAATTCAATGGCATCGCGTGCGTTCGTGATGCCGCCCTGTCCGAGGATCGGGATGCCGTGCCTGGCAGCAACGGCGCGCGTCTGGTGAATCTTCCACAATGCCACCGGCTTGATGGCCGGCCCGGACAGCCCGCCGGAAACATTGGCGATTACCGGCCTTTTGTGATCAATATCCACCGCCATGCCGACCAGTGTATTGATAACCGACAAGCCGTCACTGCCGGCCTCGATGACCATGCGGGCTGTTTCGGCGATATCGGCATTGTTGGGCGAGAGCTTGGTGATCAGCGGCTTCTTCGTGGCCGGACGCATGGCCTCGACGACGCGCGCGGCCATGGCCGGATCGTTGCCGAAATGCACACCGCCCTCCTTGACGTTGGGGCAGGAGATATTGATTTCGATGGCCGTGACCGGCGAGTC